>DATMYN010000262.1:0-6901 GCA_035560875.1 Longilinea sp.
GAATAAGAAGGGTCTTTCTATGAAGGAATATACAACTGATTCCATCCGCAATATTGCGCTTGCCTCTCACCTCAGCTCCGGCAAGACTATGCTGGCAGAGGCTCTTCTCCATTATTCTGGTGCCACAACCCGTTTAGGGAAGATCGAAGACGGGACGACAGCATCAGATTTTGATGAAGAAGAGATCCGCCGCCGCCTTTCTTTGTATACCTCCGTAATACCGGTGGAATATAAGAATGTCAAGATCAATGTGTTAGATACACCCGGCTTCAACGATTTCGTCGGAGAAGTGATCTCTGCATTACGGGTTGTTGATGGCGCAATTGTTTTGATTGACTCTGTTTCTGGTATTGAAGTTGGTACCGAAATCGCTTGGAAACATTGCGATACCTACAAGCTGCCCCGCTTTGTTGTGATCAATAAAATGGAACGGGAAAATGCCAATTACCAAAAGGCATTTGCTTCGGTGGAAGAATTTTCCGAGATCCGCCTTATCCCGATCCAAATCCCTTGGGGCGAAAAAGCTGCTTTCCAGGGTGTGATTGATCTGCTGACCATGAAGGCTTATAAAGGTGATGGAAAGACTGTAGTGGATATTCCAGCCGAGTATAAATCCGCTGCTGAAGAAGGCCGCGCCAAGCTGATGGAAGCCGCTGCCGAAGGCGACGATGCCTTGATGGAAAAGTATTTTGAAGCCGGTACACTGACCGATGCGGAACTTATTACCGGTCTTCGCAAAGTGGTTCGCAGCCTCACGTATGTGCCTGTCTTAGTGGCAGCCGGTGGTAGTGAGATCGGGATTGGCCCATTATTGGATGCCGTTATCGAGATTTTCCCCTCCCCTGCCGAAGTCTCTACCGTGATAGCCAAGGGTAAAGAAGGCGATGAATCCCTGAGCGCAATTGACTCGGGTCCATTAGCGTTATATGCCTGGAAGACCACCGCCGATCCATTTGTCGGCAAGCAAACCTACTTCCGGGTTTATTCGGGAACAACTGCATCCGATTCCCGGGTTTGGAACAATACCAAGGGTATTGAAGAACGTTTCGGCACAGTGTATATCCCGCGTGGTAAAGAAAACACCCCGGTAAAGATCGTCCACAGTGGTGATATTGCCTTGGTTCCAAAGTTGACCGAGACTGCTACCAGTAATACCCTGTGCGATAAAACCCATCCGTTAATTCTTCCTATACCGGTCTATCCCAATGCTCTCTACCGGGTAGCCGTATTCCCCAAGACCCAAGCCGATTCAACCAAGATCAGCCCCACCCTTACCCGCATTTGCGAGGAAGACCTGACCTTAACCTGGCACCAGGAACCCTCCACCAATCAAACCATTCTGCAAGGGATGGGTGATCAGCATATCGATGCGGTTATCCGCCGGGCTGAAAGCAAATTCCAGGTCAACCTCGTAACCGAGATCCCTAAAGTTCCTTATCAGGAAAGTATCACCAAAGAAGGTCAGGCTATGTACCGCCATAAAAAACAGACCGGTGGTTCCGGCCAGTTCGGCGAAGTACATCTGCGTATCAAACCCTCTCCCGATAAATACTTTGACTTTTCCTGGGATGTATTTGGCGGTGCTGTTTCACAAAGTTATTCATCCTCAATCCAAAAAGGCATCCTGGCGACCATGAAGGAAGGTATCCTGGCCGGGTTCCCCCTCTCCAATGTCCATGTATCCATTTTCGATGGCAAAGAGCACCCGGTTGATTCCAAACCAATCGCCTTTGAAATCGCCGGACGTGAAGCCTTCAAACTGGCATTTGCTGAAGCCGGTCCTAACTTATTGGAACCGATCATGATGGTCAAGGTATTCGTTCCGGAAGCCAACATGGGTGATGTGTTAGGTGATCTAAACACCCGCCGGGCGCGTGTGATGGGTATGGAAACCGAGAAAGGTCATTCCATAGTTACCGCTACTGTCCCCCTGGCTGAAATGCTGCGCTATACCACCCAGTTACGCTCCCTCACCGGTGGCCGCGGTTATTTTACTATGGAACATGACCACTACGAAACTGTTCCGGCTCACATTACCGCTGAGATCGTCGCTGCCCGCCAAAAAGAACTAGCCAACAAAAAAGAAGAATAATCTTCTAGAGTGATTAATGGACCCTAAAGGCGAATTAAATCCTTTAGGGTCTATTTTTTTTACAAAAAAGAGCGCATGATTTTATTCATGCGCTCTTTTGATACTCACATTGAACTAATAGCCCAATACCTGGTGCGGGTTTATATACGCTCCGTCTTGGCGGATCTCAAAATGCAGATGCGGACCGGTTGAGTTACCGGTTGAACCGGCACCACCGATCACCTGACCTTGGACAACTGATTGTCCGCAGGTCACGTTGATGGCGCTCAGATGGGCATAGACAGTATGGTACACATAATAATAAGTATCGTGTTCCAGGATAATCACATTCCCATACCCACCGCTCATGCTTCCGGCATATACTACTACACCAGAGTCAGAGGCAAAGATGGCATCACCGATATAGGCGCCGATGTCGATACCCAAATGGCCGCTCCAGAAATCATTTCCCGAGATTGACCGGTTGGCGGAAGGCCAGATGAATGATCCTGTACCGTAGTTATACCCAGGGGAAATTGCACATTGACTGCTGACCCCGGAAATGGTACCGCTGGCGGCTGCGTAGGGGATCGGGATGACCCACTGGCTGATGGTGCCAGTTCCACCGGGAACCATCACATAATCGCCGGGCTCTACAACCGGGTTGGTCAGGTCAATGTTATTCCCAGGCCAATACAGAATATCATTCGGAGTAACCCCATATTCACCCGCCACGGATTCAAAGGTATCGCCATTTTGCCATTCGTAATAGACGCCGTCGGTTGGAGGGATATTCAAGACCTGATTAACCGAAATAGTCTGCGGGTCATCTTTAAGTAAATTGTAGTTTGACCAAAGTACCGTTTCAGGTTCAAGGTCATATGTATTCGCAATGCTAAAAACCGAATCACCGGCTTCTACCGTATAGGTAATCACATTCACATTATCCCGTTCCGGAACCGTCGTGTCTAGCTGGATTGTCCGGTCAACCGATTGAATGCGGTTATCGAGAATGAATTCGGGTAAATAGGCTCCATAGAGACTGCTTGGATCGGTGTTAGTTTCTGTATCGGTAGACGCTGATGAAGCAGGAGAAACCCGCTGAAAGATCACCCAAACCATCAAACCAAACATAACCACTGCCACACCCCAAGAGGCGATCCCCAACCAACGGTTTAAGCCGTCTTCTTGTACTTTTTGAGTGGGTTTCGCTGTCGGGGTAGTTTTTTTAATGGTCACTCAATCCTCCATCAAAGTTTCCAGGAATTCCTGGTTATTCTTCGTCTTTTGCATGCGCTGCAAAATTGCCTCCGTGGCGACAGATGGATCCATACCGGCGCCCGTGGGGGGTGTGCTGATCATCTGGATGTACATGCGCCGCATGAGCCAGGCACGTTGCAGCATATCAGGACCTAATAACAGGTCTTCTCGGCGGGTGGAAGAGCGTTCCATATCGATCGCCGGGAAAGTACGCCGTTCTTGCAGGCGGCGGGACAGGTGCAGTTCCATGTTCCCTGTGCCCTTGAATTCCTCATAGACCACATCATCCAACCGGGAACCGGTATCCACCAGGGCGGTGGCGATAATGGTCAAAGAGCCGCCTTCTTCGATATTGCGGGCTGCACCGAAAAAGCGCTTGGGCGGATACAGAGCACTAGGATCCATACCGCCGGAAAGGGTACGACCGGAGGGGTTTACCACCAGGTTGTACGCCCGGGCCAAACGGGTCAGCGAGTCCATCAATATTACCACGTCACGCCCGCTTTCGACCAGACGCTTGGCGCGTTCCAGTGTGATCTCGGCGGTGCGCACATGCGAGGTAACCGGTTCATCAAATGTGGAAGCCACTACTTCGGCATCCACTGAACGATCCATATCGGTCACTTCTTCAGGGCGCTCACCAATAAGGGCGATGATCAGATGGACATCGGGATATTTGGAAGAAATCGCATTAGCGATGGATTTTAAAATCGTTGTTTTTCCGGCTTTTGGCGGAGAAACGATCATACCGCGCTGGCCGCGCCCAATCGGAGCGATCAGGTTGATCAAGCGGTTCGAGAGGACCTCACGTTCGGTTTCAAGGTCAAAGCGTTTTTCGGGGAATATCGGGACCAAGCTTTCAAATGTAGGGCGCGTGCGGGCTTCTTCGGGAGCAATGCCGTTCATATTCTCCACTTTGAGTAAGCCGTAATGGCGTTCGGATTCACGCGGTGGTCTCACAACCCCCAATACCATATCACCATTCCGCAGATCATAGCGTCTTAGTTGAGCCTGCGATACATACACATCTTCCGGGCCTACCTGATAATTTGTCCGCAGGAAACCAATACCTTCCGGCATGATCTCCAAAATGCCCCCGCGCAGCTCAATGCCCTCTTTAGCCGCTTCGGATTGACTGATCTGGATGATCAAGTTCTCCTTCTTTAATCGGGCAGCGTTGGGGATATTAAGATCCTTCGCCATCTGCCTCAGCGCGGTTAGAGGGGACTGTTCAAGTTCTAATATGTTCATGTTTAAATTCCGTGAGATTCTCGCTATATAAAAGGTTTATGCGCCATTACATCCCGCCTATGGCAGGGTGCATCAGCTTTACATTTCAAAGATTCAATGGGAGGTTATGCCCGCACCAATTTTTTCGCGGGTCTGAAATAGAAACAATTCACTCGGTATTGATACTCCTAAAGCACACTGATTATAGCATGGTGTAAACTACCATGCAAGAAAATAGAACAGATAGAAAACTACGATTTTGTAAGGTGAAATAATTAACATTTATTCGTTTGATGGAAAAAGTCAACCAGTAAAACACCTCTCAAGTATCAAAATCATACCTTACCTCATGATTTAATGCCAGCCCCATAATACATTCTGCAACAATCCGGGTATGAAGGCCAGCCCTAACACGGCTAAGGCGGATAAGGCTGCCACGAGGATAAGCCAGAAGTTCTTGCGCACCACCGGTTCACCAGGCTGCATGAACATCATCATGATCACACGCAGGTAATACACTGCCGCAATAACGGATGTGATCAGGCCGATAAGGGCTAACGGCCAGTATCCGCCATCGATGACATACTGGAATAAGTAGAACTTACCCCAAAAACCCAAGGTCAAGGGAACCCCAGCCAACGATAGCATGGCAACCAGCATGATCAGCCCCAGCCAGGGGTTTTTGCGTCCCAACCCGGCATAATCCTTGATCTCCAAACCCTTGGCATCTTCTTGCTCCACCATGATCACCACCGACCATGCTGCGAAATTGGATAAGGCATACGCGACCAGGTAAAAGATGAATGCCTGGTCAGGGGAAGAGGTAGATATGAGTGGGTCGTATGGGATCAGTGCCATCAATAGATATCCGGCCCCGGCAATCCCGGAGTAGGCCAACATGCGCTTCATGTTGGTCTGCACAACAGCCATGATGTTACCCACGATCATGGTCAAAGCGGATAAGCCAAAAAGTATGGCGGGTAAAGCCGATGAAAACATCGGAAATACAAGCAAAATAACTCGAAGTAGAGCTGTAAAGCCGGCGATTTTTACCCCAACCGACATGAAGGTTACAACCGGTGTGGGAGCTCCCTGGTAAACGTCAGGCGTCCACATATGGAAGGGGACCAATGAGACTTTAAAACCTAAACCGACCAATACCAAAGCGCATCCGATAAAAAGCAATATTTGTGGAAAATCTGAATTTGTCGATAGAGAGAAGATATTCACCAATAAAGTGGTACCGCTATAACCAAAGAGCATTGCCGTACCAAAAAGGAAGAATGCGCTGCCAAAAGTGCCCATAAAGAAGTACTTGAGGGCTGATTCTTCCGAATCCAGGCGCGGGCGGGCAAAACCGGATAATACATAAAGGGGCAAGGAAAGTAATTCCAAAGCCAGGAAGATCACGATCATATCCAATGCCTGCGACATCAACATCATCCCGCTGAGCGAAAAGAGCAGCAGGGGATAATATTCGCCGCGTTCGATCTGCATCCGTTTCAGGTAGTCATACGCAGCCGCGATACCCACCAGACCAGCCACCAATAAAAGGGCTTGCATGACTGCAGAAAAGGTACCAAGTACCACTGTCCCATTGAACCCGGTTATACTGGCAGATCCTGTCAAACGAACTGCTTCCGGGAATTCGGTAGTTTTCCAAATTAGCAATCCAAACGCTACCACAATCCCAAGCGCACTTAAGGCAGCGGTAATACCTTTGTAGTTCTTGGGGATCCACAGATCGACCAATAACAATACCACCGCCCACACCACCAGGAAGGTAAATGGCAGAACCGCATTCAGATCATTAAGTGATATAGGAAATCCCATTCGTCATTCCTCCCGGTCAGGGCAAAACCGCCATAGCGGGTTGTACATACGATAACAATTGGTTCACCGTCGGATTGATGTAATCCAGGAACGGCTGTGGGTATAAACCGATCCAAATGATCAAAACCAGGATCGGTAGCAGGATCAATATTTCACGGAAAGACACATCCTTAAGCGTCTTGTTTTCATCGAGGGTTACAGGACCCAGGAATACTTTTTCGAACATGACCAGTAGATACACGGCCGCAAAGATCACACCCAGGGTTGCCACCCCGGCGATGATTGGGGTTGCCAGGGCTTCCGAATTGAAAGCACCGGCTAGGATGTTGAACTCACCGATGAACCCATTCAACCCCGGCAATCCGGCCGATGAAAGGGTAACGATGAGGGTTAATGCCCCTAAAACCGGCATAACCTTCCATAAGCCTCCAAAAGCCCCAAATTCTCGCGTATGGCGCCTTTCGTACAAGAAACCCACGATCAAGAACAAAGCGCCCGTGCTTAGAC
>DATMYN010000263.1:0-2496 GCA_035560875.1 Longilinea sp.
AGCAGATTAATTCCGAAAACTTAGCCGAATATGAAAAACAGCTAATAACATTCTCATTCTTCTTTTTTTGACTGCCGCTGCAGTTCTCTTACCCTTTGCGATAATTCCTCAATATCATTTTGTTCTTTTGATCGGATCTCACTTCCCGGGATGTTATTCGGGATCGTAAAGGTGGGTTTTTCACCTTTGCGGCGCCAGGCGGTGATCAAACTGACGTTGAGGGCGATGATAAAGATAATAAAGATAACGAGGATCACGACAGCAGTCGGAGAAATATTATCCATTTATCCTCTCGTTGATCGTTTCTACAGCCTTGGGAAGGTCCAGGATCGTGCGGATGCAAGCATCCCATCCGTTTGGTTCGGCAGGGTTGCCAATTAAAATGGTGTGACAGCCTAATTCATTGGCGGTGGCCAAATTTCGGGCTGCATCATCTACCAGGAGGCAGTCTTTTGGATCCAGCACTCCGGAACGTTGGAAGGCGATCCGGTACGCTTCAGGATGAGGTTTGCAATAAGGTGTAATGTCGATAATATCTGTTATGCCTTGGAAACAACCTTGCAACCCAAGAGCTTGAACCACACGGTCGGCGTGACCCGCATCAGCATTGGTAAATAAAAATTTTTCCTGGGGCAGGCTGAGTAAATTTTGACGAAGTACCGGATCAGGGGATAAATATTCTCTGACCGGGACATCATGCACAAAAGCGAGGAATTCTTTGTCATTTACTTGATAGGTCGCCTGAAGACCCCGCATTGTCGTTCCATAAGTTTGAAAGAGATGCTGCCGCAGGGGCGGGATCTCATCCCAGGTTAGGCTTAATTTGTCGTGCATATACAGGTCGATTCGCTTACGGATCAATTCCCAGATCCCGCTGGTTTTTGGATATAACGTATCATCCAGATCGATGAAAATGGTTTTGATCGCCATGTTGGTGAGTATACCAGAACTGGCAGGAATTCTGATGGCATACTCTCAAGGTATAATGTCTACATGATGATCCATATTCTGCCAGACGATGTCGTATCCCAAATAGCAGCCGGGGAAGTAGTAGAACGACCCGCTTCGGTGGTTAAAGAGTTAATGGAAAACGCGGTTGATGCCGGAGCCACCCATATCCAAATTCGGATCGAGGGGGCGGGGAAACGCTTGATCGAGATCGGCGATGACGGCAGCGGGATTGAGCCAGCCGATTTGAACTTAGCCGTTACGAGGCATGCCACCAGTAAATTAACCAAAGCCGATGACCTGTTCCACATGCGTACCTTGGGGTTCCGGGGAGAGGCTTTAGCTTCGGTGGGATCCGTGGCCCGATTGACGCTTACTTCCCGGTCAACCGATTCACAACAAGCTGCCCGGATCATCGTGGATGGCGGTTCGGTGAGCGCCATGGATGCGGTCGGAGGGCCGATCGGGACGATCGTCAAGGTGGAAGACTTATTCTTTAATGTCCCCGCCCGGCTCAAATTCTTGAAACAAGATGTTACCGAGCGTAACCTGGTTGATGCCCTGCTCAGCCGGTACGCCATGGCTTATCCGAACATTGCTTTTCACTATATTGCCGAAGGGAAAACCATCCTGCAGACGAGTGGATCCGGTGATAATCGCGAGGTTTTTGCCCAGGTCTATGGTGTTGATCTTGCCCGCCAGATGTTAGCGATAGAATTTGAGGAGGAAGGGGTAACCATAAAAGGGCTCACCAGCCCCATTTCGGTGACCCGTTCAAACCGTAAAGAGATCACATTCTTTGTGAATGGACGCTGGGTGCAAGATGTGGCGTTGAATACTGCCTTGATCCAGGCATACCATACCCTTCTCATGGTAGGCCGTTATCCGCTGGCTGTCCTATTTTTAACTCTTTCTCCGGAAGAAGTGGATGTGAATGTCCATCCGGCCAAATCCGAGGTCCGCTTCCGTTCACCGGATCGATTGTTCAGTGCGGTATCCCGTTCGGTAAAACGGA
Source organism: Longilinea sp. (assembly GCA_035560875.1). Classification (GTDB taxonomy): domain Bacteria; phylum Chloroflexota; class Anaerolineae; order Anaerolineales; family Anaerolineaceae; genus DATMYN01. The sequence continues at coordinate 1,964 of DATMYN010000263.1, forward strand.
CGCTGTTGGCATATTCACCCACACCGGCATTGACCCCCACAACCTGGAGCCAGGCTCCCATCCGCTCCGAGCCGGCATGGGATTTCTCAGCCGAATCCAATCGGATCGAAGTACCCGCCATTCCATCCGAACCGTTTTCCCCGTCTACTTACAATCCTCAAAACCAACCGGTTGAGCTGCCCAGCGGAGCCATCCCTTTGATGCGCCTGATCGGTCAGATCGGTGGGACCTATATTGTGGCTGAAGGTCCGGATGGCTTATACCTGATTGACCAGCACGCAGCCCATGAACGTGTACTTTTCGAACAGATCCATCACCAGATCGAAACAAAGATCCCTTCTCAGACTTTATTGACACCAGTGTTATTCCAGACAAATCCCCAGGGGGCTGCGCTCTTGCAGCAGCAATTGGATGTCTTGGATAAACTGGGATTCCATTTGGAGCTGTTTGGACCGAACACGTTTCGGATCTTTTCCATTCCGGTGTTATTCCAAAAGGGAGATCCGATCGCAGCCGTACGCTCGGTGATTGAA
>DATMYN010000264.1:0-5139 GCA_035560875.1 Longilinea sp.
ATCATTGGGATCGCCAACATGGTCCCCATGGCCAAGAAATAAGGTTTACCGGGCATACTGGGGGCGGGTTCTTTGGGGGGTAATACAACTTTCGGCTTTTTGCTGGATGCTGTCTCGCCTTTACCGGATTGCATGGCTTGTTCTTGTTTGGCGATCAAGGCTTTATCCAGCTTGCCTTGAGAAAACGCCTCAAAGGGGCTTACCCAATTAGCATCACCAGAAGTAGGGGCTCCCTGATCCATTACAAAAGGTGAAGGTTTCGTTTCGCTTGTAGATTTGAACGGGTCTGTGAATGCCGGGGTAGGTACAGCGGCCGGGGGTGGGGTGGTTTGGGGAGCATCCATTTTCTCCAAACCGCGCCTGGCAGCCTGGTTTGAAGGGTCGATCAACAAGACTTGTTGAAGACACTGACGTTGTTTCTGCGGGTCATCCAAAACACCGGCCAGCCATAACCAGGCTGTTGGGTTGCGGGGTTCTTGTTGGATAGCCCGCTTTAAATACTCAAGAGCCTGAGCTTTTTCACCGGCTTTGGCTAATGCGATCCCTTTGTCAAGCGTTTCAGTCATTCTCACTCTCCCAAACTAATTCTACATGGAGGTTTGATCTCAAACAAGCGATTCGTCGATATTAATATTCAGATCAAATGCATGTTCGATTGTCTCATGTTCCATGGCAATAACCCACAAGAACCATCCTGATGTGGTGCGGATGACCTTGTCATCCGGACTGTGCCAATCATAGAGTGCGGTTTCTTCCAACGTTCCGGCGGTTAAAAGAGATTCCTGGAAGAAAAGAGCCTGGATCGCTTTAGCGACCCGCAACGCTTCCTCTTGAATGACCGGCCAGGCTAAACCTGCCTGCCTTACCGCTTGAAACCCGTTGAAGTCATCGATGCTTTCGAAATCATACGAATTTCCATATGGATCCAAATACCCTTTTAAGTTGAATAACCGTGGGGTTGAACAACCGCTGATGATCTCGCTGGAAGATTGGATGATAAAGCGGTCCCATTCCAAAATATGGCCTACTACCTGGGCGATAGAGCGGTCATCAGATGACTTTTGGGCAGCTTTTTCTGATGAGATCTGTTCGATGGCAGAAATATATAACGGTAATAACTTGCCGTGCAGCTTACGCATTTCTGCATGGCGTGCCTCGGGATCAAGTTGGAGGATGGCTGCGATCTTTGTATAAAAGGTAGTTTCCACCAGGATTCCTTTTGTTTTCAGTTCCTTTTTTATGATTATACATGCAAGTCCCTAAATAGGTGAAAACCACCTGGTAGGTGTGCTATACTGATTTTCGAAGTTCACCGCATTGTAGAATGCGGGACCACAATCATCCAGAATAGAGATGTAGAGAAATAACCGAACAGATATATCAAAGGCAGGAATCATGAACGATGTTCCTTTAACCCCCGAAGAGCGTCAATATCTTTTGGTTTTAGCCAGAAAAGCGATAACTCAAGCCGCGAGCGGTAAAAGAGTCCAACGATTGTCGCCAGACGAGGGGACGCCGCGCCTGTGGGAACCGGGAGCCGTATTTGTGACCCTGACGATCGGTGGGGAACTGCGCGGGTGCATCGGGTCGCTTGAGCCACGCCAACCGTTGATCGAAGACGTGGTGGAACACGCTATTGATGCCGCCCAAAATGATTACCGGTTTTACCCGGTCGGCCCTGAAGAAGTTCCCTTATTGGAAATTGAGATCTCACGTTTGACAATCCCCCAGCCATTGATCTACTCAACCCCAGAGGAGCTTCCCAAACGGATCAAGCCGCATATTGATGGTGTGGTGCTGTATGATGGCGGCCGGCGGTCTACTTTTTTACCACAGGTATGGGATACCCTCCCCAAGCCGGAGGATTTTCTAGATCATTTGTGTGCCAAAATGGGCGCACGAACAGACCTCTGGCGGCAAAAAGTATTGGGAGCTTCGGTTTATCAGGTAGAAGAATTCCGTGAGGGGCAGCCTAAAACTGGGTAAATTCGTCTACCTTGATCACAAAAATAGTTGCCCGGGTGGAATTGGGCGTGGAGGGGGTTACGATACTTTTGCGGATAAGAGCCAGGGCTGGATCTACTTGTTCATCGGCAACACCGATCAGCATGGTAGAAACACCTTTGCGTAAAAATCCTCCCGTAGACGCAATTACAGTAACCCGGTAATCCGATGCGGTCAGAGCGTGCGAAACGGGATCTGTATCCTGTTCATGGAGGATCGCTATGATCATTTTCATGGTTACACTTCCTCAAAGTGTTCGAGTTGAAATTCAAAAACAGTCGCTCCGCCCACTACAATCGGTGTGGGGGAGGGTAATGGCAAGGGTGCACTCTCGAGGGGAACAGCGATGTACTCAGTCCGTTGGCGGCAGTTTTTCTGGAGTGTTTCGATGGCTTCAGCCTGACGGATGGATGGCAGGCCGATAAAAAGGGTGGCATTTCGCCTGCCCAAGAAGGCGCCAACGCTTGGCAAGCGGATCACGGTAAACCCAAGTTTGTGCAGTTCGTTCTCCGCTTGTTCGGCGTCTTGGGCTTGCACGACGGCCATCAATAACGTATCGCAGCGGCTGGTACTATTTTCTTTTTCCATGGCGCTCCTTTTCTTTACCGGGAATAGAAATTCACTAGATGGGGACCGGGTCCGGTAAGGTGCAGGTTTTTACCATTTGGCAGGTTCAGATCGTAACTATCAGCCCGCAATGTAATTCGCGTCCCCCGATATTGTACCGTAATTACAGCCGGAAAAGTATTAAAACCTTGTAATTGAACGGATTGATTTGAGAGCTGCTCCACCCCGGCAATGAGCAGGAATTGACGCAGGGGAGGCAGGCCGTGGATGTGGTTCATTTCTCCAAAACCGGTGCCTGAGCTTGTATTGTAGCCGGCACGGAAATCCTTGTTTTTCTTCAACCCCTGGGCGATCGTATCCATCAGGCTGGTCATGATCCCAGCCGCTTTTTGACGTGAGCCCGCTTTTACCAACCCTTCCAAGATCAGCCCATTCCAGAACGGGGAAACGAGGGTTTGGGGAGAACCGGCCGGCAAGGTAGCCACCCCGTAGGGGGTGATCAGTTTCTCAAGCAATTTACTTTCCAGGCTGCGAATTTGGGCGGGGCTGCATAATCCGCTGCGCAGGGGCAGCAGCAGCGAGATCTCCTCATGCGTGTAGTCAGGAGTGAACATACGCAGGGTATCCCCACGCTGCAAACCGCGCAGCTCGACAGAGTCGATCTTGGAAAAGAGCTTTTGAGTGCATGCCCAGCCGATACCTTGCCGCCAAATGAGGCTGCGCGGAGAGAACGTTTCTTCCACCGCACCTTCGGCGGTACTGCCGCTGATGCGGATATGGCAAGACCGGGTGATGTTCTTGGCTGTGGTGATGCGGATGAGGATATGTTCGGGTTGTTCCAGGTCCTTTTGCAGATCATGCTGACCATCGATCTTGATCTGGGCAATTGTGCGGCAGTGGGCGGAAGTGTGGGTCTGCCGGTCGCGTGGGCAATGGTAACCACGCTTGGCGTTGTACATGGCCATTAACCCGTCCGTTAATTTTTGTTTGGTCTTCTCCAACCAGGGCAGATCAAGCGGGGCGGCCAGCACCCGGGATATATCGATCAGCGCGTCCGTTTCTTCCAACAGCCATGTAACCAATGCCGGATCCTCAACCAGAGAAATTTCCAACCCCTGGCTGGATACCTGCCAGCGGTCATACAACGGGTTGTTCTCTAACCCGGTCTGTAAGGGATGCTCCCATTCGGGCAAACCATCCTGGTCGCGATCATGGGATTTATCGAACCAGGTGCGCAAGGACTGCACCAGGGCAGGGTAGATGCGGCCGAGCCAACCGCTGGAAGGTTCGGCTTGATACACCATCCAGGCTAAAGATGCGAAATGCGGTTGGAGGGTTAGTTTACCGGTCTGCCCGGCTAAACCGGGGCGCCAATCCAAACCCCCCGCCGAATTTTTTTGGACCACAAAGTTATCCAACACCCCGCGCAGCAGACCGGCGCCGCCGGGGAGGATGAGGTTGGCCAGGCAGAGGGTATCCAGGCTGGTCTGCCCGCTCCAGGTTGTCGGCGCGCCGCGGCCATCCGGTTGAGAGATATTTCCTTGGTCGGGCAGGCGGTTTAAGACAAAGGAGGAATTCGGTAAATTATCAGTGGGGGATTGAAAGGCAGAAAAGGCTGTTTTTTGGGCAAAGTGCAGGATGGCATCCCACTCGGGATTGCCGGTCTCGATCTCTATGATCTGACTTTCATTCACAAGCTCTATGCGGGCGGTCTCCGCCTCCCAATTGGCCTTTAAGAACTGGCGGGCCTGTAATTGGGCTTGGTCGGCATCCTTATCTACGACGATACCCCAAATATAGGCATGATCTTTTCCGGGGGCAAGATTGCATTCCAGGCGTAAACCGGCATACGGAGGGCGGCTGGGCACCGGCCCTCCGCTGATCGCGCAGGTTACATAGAGATCTTCCAGCGAACCTTTCAAGAGAAGGGTCTGCTGATCCATGATGGCAGCCAAGGGGACACTGTTTTCCCCGGCGGCGAGGATGCCGCACCATTCCAAAGCAATCCGGATCACTTCATCATTGCGGTTTAAAAAGGCAAATCGCCCTGTTAGGGTATGCGAGGAGTAAGCCCGATAATCTGCCGTTACTTGAAAGCCGGGTACGGGAGAATATTCGAGACGGATCAGATTTGGCAGAACCCGCGTGACCGTGATAGGTTGCGAAAATTCATTCGGATCTTGGTAGAGGCGGTCATTGACCCAAAATCGAGGGAAAAAGTGGACTGACCGAGCCCGCAGACCAAAGGTAGAATAAAGATCCAACACCGGGGAATCACCGCCGCGAAGCGACAACTGCCAGATCAGATCGTTAAAATAATCGGTTTGATCAAGGCGTGCATCCGCAGCCAGGGTCAATTCAAGGGGATCATTGTTGGTCAGGTTCCAGGTTCGCATGGGGTACATAAATTCTACACTGGATTTCATTAAACAAAAAACGGTTACTCGACGTCAATAGGATGATTTGTGAATTTTCGCCTTACCTTTCAGTACCCATTCTCTAATAACTATCTTTGAAGTACCGTGTTAAAATTATCGAGTGAAAATTATTATGAGGAACAACAGGTTA
>DATMYN010000265.1:0-9570 GCA_035560875.1 Longilinea sp.
GCTGGAAGAAATGGGTCTGCCGGTCTACACCGAACGTGGCCCGTATGGCGGCTTCTCCCTGACGCGCGGCTACAAAATGCCTCCGCTGATGCTCTCCCCCGAGGAAGCCGCCGCCCTGGCGCTGGGCACCGGTTTGGTCGAACAGTTTTGGGGCAGCCTGTACCAGGCGGAAGCCCGCAGTGCCCTGGCCAAGTTGGACCAGGTGCTGCCGGAAGAACAGCGCCGCGAAGTAGCTTGGGCCCGCCGTTCTCTGGCTGCCGCCAACCTGCACCACAGTGAAGCGGATGCCTTTGCCCCCACGCTGGATGCCCTGCGCCAGGGCTTGCACGACCTGCAGCGCGTCCGTCTGACCTACCTCGGTCAAGGAAGTACCCAGCCCACCTACCGCGACTTTGACACCTATGCCCTGGTGCACCGTTCCGGCTGGTGGTATGTGGTGGGTTTCTGCCACCTGCGCCGTGCCATCCGCCTGCTGCGGGTGGACCGCATCGGCTCCATCGAAAGACTGGATATATCATATGTAATCCCCGCGGATTTCGATGTGTACGCCTGGCTGGCGCAGGAACCCTTGCCGCAGCCGACAGTTCTGGCCAGGCTGCACTTCGCCCCCCAGGTGGCCAACTTTGTGCGTGAGAATGCCCACCTGCTGCAGGAGGTGGTCTGGCAGGTAGATGGATCCGTGACTGCCACACTGCCCTCCAACGATCTGGAGTATGCAGCCAGTATGGTCAGCAGTTTCGGCCCGGCCGTCACCATCCTGGATCCGCCGGAACTGCAGCAGATGGTGGTCGAGTGGGCCCAGGCAGTGGTCGGCCAATACACTCAATAGGCATATCCAAACCCCCATGCGGGGAAATAGAAAAGGAAACGAAAATGGAAAAGCTTGATCTAAGAAAACAACTGAAACACTTGTATCAGCCCTCCGCCAAGGCGGTGGAGTTGGTGGAAGTGCCGGCTTTTAATTTTGTCATGGTCGACGGTACGATCCGCAACGGCGAGTCGGTCGGCGATTCACCAGCCTTTGTCGAGGCCTTGAATGCGTTGTACGGTATCTCTTACACGCTGAAATTCATGTCCAAACTGCGTAAAGATAACCCGATCGATTACTCCGTAATGGCGCTCGAGGGCTTATGGTGGGTGAAAAGCGACGATTTCGATTTTAGGCGCAAGGAAGACTGGTTGTTTACTGCCATGATCATGCAGCCGGAGCATATCAGCGAGGAAATGTTCCGGGAAGGTCTGGCGCAGTTGAACAAAAAGAAACCCGGACCGGCCAACGCCGGACTGCGCCTGGCAAGCTTTGAAGAAGGGCTTTCGGTGCAGGTGATGCACATCGGGCCGTATGCCACCGAACCGGCCACCGTGGAGCGGATGAAAGAATACATGCACGCCAACCATCTGGAGCGTAACGGCAAGCACCATGAGATCTACATGGGCGACCCGCGCCGGGCTCAACCGGATAAGTTGAAGACCGTGCTGCGCCAGCCGGTGCGGCGAACAGCATAGTCAATACATATTTTGGATGGGAAATAAAAGGGCAAATTCTCCTGTTGTACGCAATGCCAGGAAGTTTGCCCTTCTTTTCATCCCGGTTGACCGGTCTGGTTGAGTGGCCTGTCAGAGGACAATATCGAACCCATTAATTGGACTCGTCCAACTCAGGCGGATCCTCCTGCCAAATGAACATCCTTCCCCACCAGCCCTTTTTCGGTTTTTTGATCTGCGGAAAAGACCAGGCCAGATAACAATAGATTAACACCCCAAGCGTGAGCGTATTCAAGACCGCTCCCGCCTGCACCCACGCGATGCTTCCCCCAAACAGGAACGGCATGAAAGACATGACCGTGGCCGCCTGCAGCAGAACGGCTGCCCAGAACAATTCCTTGCGGAAGAAGGAAGCCACCACGAGTAATACCGCTGCTGCATAAATATATCTTTCATGCAGGTTGGGAAGCAGGAACGATATGAGATAGTCGATGAACATCGCCATGATCACGATGTAACCGGTGGTCACCTTTCGTTTTTTCCATAATGCCGTCAGGAAGAACAGAACTGCACCCACCCCGGTGATGATATACCCCGGAACAGGCGAAAGGAATGGTTCGCGGAAGAAGACATATAGATTCGCTGCGTTCATCGACAGGAAGTGGTTGGAAGTCCATTGCTCCTGGGCAACATAAATTGTCAGCAGGTCAATGAACGGCCTCCCCGCATACCAGGCCGGGAGCGCGAACAGGATATACACGGCCGGTACCAGGAACAGCGTCCACCACGGAATTTTCCTGCGGAAGACCAATACCCCGATGAACGGGGCTATGAATATTGGCTGGGGTTTTAAGGCAAAAGCCAGCGCAAAAGAGACCATGGCCCAAACCGGTTTATCTTTGCTCATCAGCCAGATGAACCCCAACAGGAAAAAAGTATAGAATGAATCACACTGGCCCCATAAGGCGCTATCCATCCAAACAACCGGCGAAGCCAGCAGGGTTATCGCAGCCAGGATCGGATAAAACCGGGTTTTATATTTTTGTTTAACGATCTGATATGTCAGACAGGCCATGCCGATGTCGAGGATAATCGAGAAAACTTTCACGTAGATTTCCATCGGCACATTTTCCATGTAGGCGATGATCATCAGCACGTAAAGATAGGCGGGCGAATAATTGGCGAAAGGATAAGCCAAAGCCCGCCAATAACCGTGGCTTTCCATGAACCCGATCCAGGTCATGATGGTGATATTCAGATCACCGTCGGTGAAGGGAAGACAACTGATCCAAAGTATGACAATTGGGATCAGTAGCACCAGGATAAAAATCCCGGCAGCCCAAGGTGAAGTATTTACCCGCTGAGGCAGGTCCTTGATGCGGTCTTTAAAACTCATGATCGGTCTCCCCAAATCACAGCCAATGGGTATGGCTCTTTTCCTGGTTGCCGGGTGATTTTAGCACAGATTTAGCCGGATTTGACTGCCGACCCCGGCGTTGTGGTTTGGCAACCGCATAAATTAGAAAGAGCCATCCTGTTGACTCTGGTTTTGTTAAATGGGATCCGGCAAAAGAAAATTTTGCCGAATCGAAAGGCCAACCAATAATTGAACCGATTTTAGTTATAACAACTGTAATCGACAACACAGGAGCAAGTGGCTTGATCCCAGAAAAAGCAGTTGGCTTCGTCGCATGGGATTTCAGGGCACGCCCCCGGCTGAGGGGTTGGCGTGGGTTGGGCGATCACCAGGCACCGGTTGGGAAGATCCTCGATCTGAGCATTGAAACCCCAGGCGCAAGAATTATCCACACCCTGAAAGGTCTGCGGGTCATTTTGATCGACCACATCAAAACGGGCCGGATCGGGCAGGCTTGAACCGCTCCACGCCCACCAGGCGAACGATGGCGGCAATCCTACCAACCCGGGCATAAAGGCAAATTGAACGATGGCGGTATCATCGGGTGCTAAGCGTGCCCATGCCAGGTCGGCATCCAAACCCTGTCCGGAATCAAAGGCGAGGGTTTCATACCCATCCCCCGTATTCGGGTCAGCCTCGCCCGGGGTTTGCCCGCCTATATCGCCGTTTTGATCTTCCCAAACCTGCACCCCCTCCACCGTCCAGCCATCCCCCAGTTGGCCGGTGTTTTCAACGATCAAGAGGAATTCTCCACTGCCGTCAATATCGGTATCCAACTCAAATCCATACCAACCGGTAAAATTGGCGGCTGAACCGAAAAGTTTGATCTGCCCGTACAGCCACCCCGAATCGTAACCGAACTGCGCCTCGATGATATCCAGCGCCGGTTCATACGATCCGCGCAGCGGGTGGACCGGTCGTTCAAGCCGGCTGTCCGCCCAGGTATCACAGGTGGGTTCCACCATTACCGCCGCCCCGGCTTCCACCCGCCGGCCGGTGTTGCAGTCATAGATCAATTGATAACCAACCAAGGCGGGTTCACCCGGAATAAATTGATGCGTAATCGATACTTCAACCGCATCCCCCGCCGGAGCTTCCGTGGCAGCCGCTGTGCTATCCGGTTTGGGGGTTGCCGCTTGGGGACTCACTACCTCGATCTCAACCGGTGCCGCAGGATCTTGAACTTCTGCTGCAATCTGTTCCCCTGCGCAGGCGGATACGAGCACAACCAAGACGGATAGGCTGAGCAACCTCATCCAAAAAGATCGTTTCATTATCAATCTCCTCCTTTTCGCTATGTTTACAAAATTCCGATCAGACATATTCCATTTTGAGGTTCTACCGTCAAAGAAATGTCAAATAGTAGAGGGCAGGCGCGACGAAATTGATCATTAAGCGTAAATAAATAGAAAGGACTGTCATGACCAAGAATATCCTTATCCCCTATGCCACCTATACCGGCTCGACCGCCGAGGTAGCCGAAGAGATCGGTAAAGTACTAACCGCCCGCGGGTTCAATGTGAAAACCCAACCCGCCAAGACCGTAAAGGACCTGAAGGGATACGACGCAGTGGTGCTCGGCAGCGCCGTCCGCATCGGCAAGACCAACGCGGACGCCCAAGCCTTCATGCAGCGGCACGCCAAAGCCCTGGCCGGTTTACCGCTAGCCATATTCGTGGTCTGCCTGACCATGAAAGACCCCACCGAAGAGAACTGCGCCACCGTTGATGGCTATCTGACCCAACTAAAAGCGAAAGCCCCCGGTGTACAGCCGGTGGCTGAGGCCAAGTTCGCGGGTGTGTTCGAGATCGAACGCCTGAGCGGTATTTGGAAATGGACCATGAGCAAAGGCGAGCTGGAACAAGGCGATTTCCGCAACTGGGATGAGATCCGAGCCTGGGCCGAGAGCCTGGTTGTCAAATTGAGCTGACCCGGTACATTACTTTCACAAACAGTGGCTGAACAAGCCGCTGTTTTTTTTACCCGATTCGGCATCCAAAACAAATTCATCTGATCCTTGACAAATCTCATATCCTTGCTATACTTATTTAGACTGTTAAAACTATTTTTAATACTCTAAAAAATTAAAACATGAAAAACGATTCGATCGAAAACTTCTTTATCGTCCAGGATATCGCCACCTTGCGGGTACTGGCGGATCCGCTGCGCTCCAAGATCCATGAAATGCTGACGGTGCAGCCCCTTACCGTGCGCCAGGTAGCCGACCGCCTGGGCGAGAGCGCCGGTAAGCTGTACTACCACTTCAACCTGCTGGAAAAACACAACCTTATCAAGGTCATCAGCACGCGCAAGGTGGTGAATATGATGGAAAAGACCTACGTTGCCACCTCGCGCTGCATTGATGTGGATTCCAGTTTACTGAATACCGCCACTGATGAAGGCCGGGAAAGCATCCTGACCCTGGCCGCTTCCACCCTGGATACCACCCGTGAGGATATGCTGCGCTCGCTGCATGCCCGCATCCAGGCGGTGGAAAACGGCGCTCCTGAAAACCCGCGTGAGATCATCCTCAACCGGCTCAGCGTCCGGCTGCGTGAAGATACCTACCAGGAATTCGTCGACCGCTTGCACAAACTACTGGCTGATTTTGAAGCGGCCGGTATTGAGGATAACGATTCGATATCCTTCACCCTGGCGGCGGTACTGTATCCCAACTTCTATTTCCCTGAAACACCCACCCCCGAGGAATAACCATGACTGCTGAAAACCCATCCATCGCCCTTGAACCGACCAATATGAAGAAATTCTTCCCGGTCTGGCTCGGTCAGCTCGTGTCCGTCATCGGTTCCGGGCTCACCTCCTTTGCCCTGGGGGTGTGGATCTTTGAACAGACCCACCAGGCTACCCCTTTTGCCATCACGGTGCTCATCGGCACCCTGCCGCGCATCTTGCTTTCCCCCCTCGCCGGCGCGCTGGTCGACCGCTGGCCGCGGCGTTTGGTCATGATCTTGGCCGACAGCCTGGATGCTTTTTCCATCCTGCTGTTAGCCATCCTGTACTTCACAAGCGGCCTGCAGATCTGGATGATCTTTTTAGCATCGTTCATCTCCGCCATCTCAGGGGCGTTTCAAGAGCCGGCTTATATGGCCGCCGTAACCATGCTGGTGCCGCGCGGCGAACTGGCACGTGCCAGCGGTATGATCCAGGCCGGGCAATCCATCGAGTCGATCATTTCCCCGCTCATTGCCGGTTTTTTGGTGGTGACCATCGGGCTGCCGGGCATCTTTGCCATCAACCTGGGCACCTTTGCCATTGCGGTTATTATCCTGTTCTTTATCCGCATTCCCGATCCGCTGCACGTTACAACGGAAACAGAGACGAAGCAATCCATCTGGAAAGAAGCAGCCTACGGGTGGAAATTCCTCGTCGAGCGTAAAGGCCTGTTGAACTTGCTGCTCTTTTTTGCCCTGGTGAACTTTATTATGAATTTTGGCGGCATTCTCACCACCCCGCTGGTGCTATCCATGGGAGATGCCAGCGACCTGGGCATGGTGCAGATGGTTTCCGGGGTCGGCATGCTGGCCGGCAGCCTGGTCATCAGCGCCTGGGGCGGCCCCAAGAAGAACCGCATCGCCGTGCTGATCGGGGCCATTGGGCTCAGCTCTATTGGTTTAGTGTTGGCTGGTATCCAGCCCAGTATCTTTCTGATCGGCGCCGGGTATATGGTGATGCTGTTCTTCATCCCCATCGGTTCTGCTACCAGCCAGGCTATCTTCCAAACCAAGGTACCGCCGGATGCCCAGGGCCGGGTCTTCTCGATCCGATCGATGATCTCGCGCTCGATCATGCCCATCGCCTACCTGCTTTCCGGTCCGATTGCCGATTATGTTTTCGAGCCGGCCATGCAGGCCAATGGGGCATTAGGGCAGACCTTCCTGGGTCTCTGGATGGGTGTCGGTCCGGGGCGCGGCATCGGTCTCATTTTTGTGATCAGCGGCCTGCTGATGTTCATCGTGTGCTGGCTGGCGTACCTTAACCCCATCATCCGCCATGTGGAACACGACCTGCCGGATTGGAAAGCAGGATGATTTATCCGTTGGGGTAAACCCGCATGACAACCCCCTCCTGCCTCTCCCTGTGAAAAACAGACCCTAAAGGTCTTAAAGACCTTTAGGGTCTCCATGAACCTAACAATCCACCGCCAAACCCAACCATCCTACACCTTCATTTTGCGAAGGAGTCCGCAGGACGGAGGGGGTATTGTACAAGAGCACCATCGTGTGCTGTGTGTTGGGTTACGGAGCGGGGATATGTCATATTTGGCAAATGCCACACCGCTCCTCAACCCAACCTACAAGGCGAACCACACCCCTCATCAACCAACCCACATTCACTCACCGGTCGGTGAATTCAAGGGTAGCATCCAATTGGTGGTCTCCAAACCTTTCTACAAATTCTTCCGGCGTCATGCCCATCCCATCGCGGATGTTGACGTACGGCGTATTACCTAACAGCAGCGCTTCTATGTACTCCGATTGGGAAAAATCAGAACCCGGGGCAAAAAACAAATACTCACTGACCTCTGAAAGCATGAGCCATTCATCCAGCCAGGCATTTACATTTTCTCCATTTACCTGTGCGTCTATACCGCTGGCGAACAACAAATGCGCCACAATCCCCCTGGATGGATACAACAGGAGCAGATCGCAGGTTGGGCTGAACAGGGGATAATTCAGCGTGGAAAAGGAATACAGGATCTCTTCCGGCTGACCCAGCGCATCCAGCACATCCCATATCGCCAGTGTACCGGGGTCATAATAGATCTCTTGGATGACATCGGCGGATATCACCAATTCCAAATCGGCAAATCGGGCTGCCGCGCCGGTGCGGTTATCATAGGGGTAAATTTCCCAGGTACCTGAGTGCCAGGCATCCAGGTCTTCGGGCACACTGTAGACAATCGGCTCAATGATCGAACGCGCCTCAGCCAATGTGGTAACCCCCGGGGTAATGCCCCAAAAGCAGGGATACGTACAGCCGCCGTTCGTCATATTCAATTCATCTATGCGCGCCATGGCGGCAAGTACGGGCTGGTCAGGGTCAGGCGTCACCGCCGGAGTGATATACGCGGTGACAGAGGGGGTAATCGACGGGCTTGTGGTTTCTGTTGGTGTCTCTACGGGAGCCAGCCCGCACGAGGAAAGAAAAGCAAGGCACAAAATGGTTGTAATGATCTTCTTCATAAGATGTCCCTTTTCCTTATCCACCTTGATCATTCAGGTCGAAGGCCGGGGTCGGATCGGTCAGGCAGTTGGTTGAATTGGGATCGGCATACAGATCATAGAATTCCTGCGGGGTCATACCCATCCCATCGCGGATATTCGTTAAAGCATCTCCGTAATTGGAGAACACATCCGGGGCACTATCCGGCTTGGAGGGATCCCAAAAATATAACCCGGTTCCACCCAATCCCACATACCTGCCGCAGACCTGCATCACCAAATAATGGTCCACTCGATCATACTGTGCACCGGTTTCGTCATAGAATGTAACATAGATTCCTGAACTGCCATAATCCAAAATGATATGGTATCCCGGGTCTATCAAAATATTATTGGCAAAGGAATAATACACATCATCGGGTGGACCTAAACGCTGCAGCACATCGGTCATTAAGAACTCCGATTGCACACTGATCCTTGCCACAACCCTCTCGGATAGAGTCAGCGATACCGTGTTCTCATCATAACTACCCTCGATCGTATCAACCAGGTCAAAATGATTGGTGGCTGTAGTGGAATACACCCAGCGCTCTTCATCCTCCTCGATCAATGGTACCAGAATTTCCAGGGCTTCGTCATAGGTCGTCACCCCAGGCGTGATCCCCCAAAAGCAGGGGTACTCGCATCCACCGTTGGTCGCATTCAGTTCGTCGATACGCGCCATGGCTTCCTCAAACGGCAGGGTTGGGATGCGTGTCGGTATCGGCCGGCTTGTGGGGGTTGGCGTATGGGTTACGGTTTGCGTGGCAGTAATGGATGGCGTGACGGTTGGCGTTTCGACCGGGGTGGGTGCGGTGCAGGCCGCCAATAATTCGGCGAACAGGATCAATCCGAGGGTAAGCTGCTTCAATCTCATATAGGGTCTCACAGTATTTACCACCCCACCCATTCCGGTGGAAAAGGCTCCGGATCGGTCAGGCAAGCCTGGGAAACCGGATCAGAAAAGGTTTGATAGAACTCTTCCATGCTCATATCAAGTTCCATGCTCAGATCATTTAGGTGCGATGAAATTGAGGTGACATCTTCAAGAATCGTTGCCTGCAGTTGTGTGTCGTCTGGATCATAAAAGGTTATTTCTTCACCACTTAACCCAATCACAGGAGCACAAATTTGTATATGCCCGCCATCATCCCGCAGGATATATTGCCCGTGCTCACTATCCATTATTTTGATCAGTATTCCCTGTGTTGGATAGGTCAAAACCAGGCTAAATAGCGGGTTCCCGCCATCCGATACCCCCGTGCTAAAATAATACACGGTCTCAGGCTGCCCGAATTCCTGGAGGATGGCGCTGATGGGAAGATACTCCCAATGACTCACTCTTTCCACAATATTCTCGTGGATTATCACTCCCAGACCTAAAATATCCTGGTCTGCGCTGATCAAACGGATGGAGTAATCCTGACGTTGTTCCCAGTCACTATT
>DATMYN010000266.1:0-3259 GCA_035560875.1 Longilinea sp.
ATTATATATATTGACAAAATTAACCTGGTTATGCTATACTGCCGTCAAGAACAAGGAGGTCAACCGAACCAATGCCTAATACACGCGATCGAGTTTTACAATCTCTCTTAGCCCATCCGCGTTGCACCATCAACGACCTGGCTGAAGCAGTTGATATTAATGGGATCTCTGTCCGCCATCATCTGAACAACCTGCAAGCTGAGGGATTGATCGATTTTGAAGAAGAAAGGCATGGGGTTGGCCGGCCGCGCTTGGTATATTTTCTTACCGAAAAAGGCATGGAGCGCTTCCCCACCCGTTATCTGCGCTTGACCAATCGTTTACTCGACCAACTCAGAGACACAATGCCTGAAGCCACAGTCAGCCGATTGTTCGCCCAAATGGCTACTGAAATGGCCTCAGAATATGCCGATAAGGTCAAAGGCATGGGTACTGAAGAACGGCTGGATCTGGTAAAACGATTATTAGCGGAAGAAGGTTTTTCCATGGAATGGGAAAAAATTGGCGATCACTATCACATTCGCGAAATTTCCTGCCCGTACTATCACATCGGGCAGCTTCACCCGGAAGTGTGTACGATCGATCAGACTTTGATCTCCTCCGTTTTGGCCATCCCGGTCGAAAAAGTCCAATGCGTTTTACGGGGTGATATGCAGTGTTCTTATGTCATCCCCGATATTCCTGCAACCCAGGAGAAAAGTAAATGAGCGAGAATACTACCACACCATCCAACCGGCCGGTTTGGGATGCGCAGGCAGCCCACCCCGAGCTGTGTGAAACCTTAAAAACAGCCTTTTATGACATCCTCGATCCCGAGCTTGGATTGAACATCATTCAACTTGGGTTGATCCGTAATGTGATCATAGAGGATGACCATGCCATCGTTCGTATGATCCTCACTACGCCATTCTGCCCCTATGGCCCTGCCATGATCGACGTAACCCAGAAAAAAGCGGAAGAAGCCTTGGGCCGCCCGGTAAACATTGATCTGGGTATGGATGTATGGGATTTCTCGATGATGGATGAAGACGTTCGCCCTGATTGGAGCATGTTCTAATACAGGCATTAACCAATACAGTTAAACTCCCTCAAAATTAACTTGAGGGAGTTTTATTATTACTTATGGAAGATCTATCGATCGACTTTGAAGAAATTCATCAAACGCATTGCCAGGCCGGTATCCCCGGTTAGTTTTAGTCTTCCTGTCATAAATGCTTGTGTCCCCATTAACCTGCCGGAAAAGATCTCGATCAAGTCATCAGCCGTTGCAGATAGAGTTAATTTGGGATTAGGCAACGCTTCTTTCACGATCGAGCATTTTTGATCTTTAATGGTAACGCTCCAATCCCCACCATCATCACCAACGATGTTCAATCTTACCAAGGCATCCACACCGGCTGCTTTCTCAGGTAAAAAGGCTTTTGGCAGCATTGCAAGTAATTCCTCAATTGTTATGGTCATAGCTTCCTCCTTTCTTTGATTATACAAGAGATATGTCCTAATCTTGTCCAGACAAAACCCCTCACAGCACCAATTTTCTGGTAAAATGTCCTATTTAGTTGCGCGAATTTAACCCGGCGACGGGTTTTTTTATCTACTACCCTGGAGGATATACATGTCAGAGAAAAAGTGGGTTTTTCTATTCGACGAAGTCGACGCGGCTGAAAAATATGTCGGCGGCGACTGGGATAAAGTTCGCGGTCTGTTAGGCGGTAAAGGCGCCAACCTGGCCGAAATGACCCGCATCGGTTGTCCGGTACCGCCTTTCTTTACCGTTACCACCGAAGCATGCAATGCATACCTGGCCGGTGGAAATAAATTCCCCGCAGGTCAGTGGGATCAAATGTTAGCTGGTTTGAAGAAAGTTGAAGCGAAAGCCGGTAAGAAATTTGGCGATCCCGCCAATCCTCTTTTAGTATCTTGCCGTTCCGGTGCAAAATTCTCCATGCCCGGTATGATGGACACCGTCCTGAATATCGGTCTGAATGATGAGACCGCCGCTGGTATGGTCAAGCTGACCAGCAATGAACGCTTCGTATATGACTCCTACCGCCGCCTGGTACAAATGTTTGGCTCAGTGGTATTGGGCATCTCTGATGAAGCTTTTGAAGATGTCCTCGAAGCCTTCAAAAAAGAAAAAGGCGCCAAGGTAGATACCGACCTGGATGCAGCTGCATTGAAAGAACTGGTTGCCAAATTCAAAGCTGTTGTGAAAAAAGAAAAAGGCTTTGATTTCCCTCAGGATCCCCTAGATCAAATGCGCATGGCCACTGAAGCCGTTTTCCATTCTTGGAACGGTAAACGAGCCATCGATTACCGCCGCGCCACCAACATCCCCGATGACCTGGGTACCGCTGTAAATATTGTAACAATGGTATTCGGCAACATGGGTTGGGATAGCGGTACCGGTGTTGCTTTCACCCGTAACCCTTCGACCGGTGAACGCAAGGTCTTTGGTGAGTATCTGCTCAACGCTCAAGGCGAAGATGTAGTCGCCGGCATCCGCAATACGGAACCGATCGAGACCATGGTCAAAGCTCTCCCGCAAGCTGCTAAAGAATTCATGGAGATCTGCGCCAAACTTGAAAAACATTACAAGGATATGCAGGATGTCGAGTTCACCATCGAACGCGGCCGCCTGTGGATGCTGCAGACCCGTAACGGTAAACGGACAGCCCTGTCTGCCGTGACAATTGCCGTTGAAATGGTTGATGAAGGCTTGATCAACAAAGAAGAAGCCATTCTGCGTGTTAGCACCGACCAGGTAGACACACTCCTTCACCCGCAATTTGATTCTGAAACCAAAAGGGCTGCCACTAAGGAAAACCGCCTGTATGGCAAGGGTGTGAATGCCTCCCCCGGCGCCGCTGTTGGCCAGATCTATTTTGACGCCGACCTAGCCGAGAAAATGGGCAAGGAACACAAGCAAGACGTGATCATGGTACGGCCTTTTACCAAGCCTGATGATGTGCACGGTATGCTGGCTGCCAAGGGTATCCTCACTAGTGAAGGTGGAGCCACCAGTCACGCGGCCGTGGTTGCCCGCCAATTTGGTGTTCCTTGTATCGTAGGTGCCTCGGAGATCAAGATCGATCTTGAAAAACGCCAGATGTCCTCTAAGGGCATCGTGGTCAAAGAAGGTGAATGGATTTCCGTTGATGGGACAACCGGCGAAGTATTTCTTGGTCAGATCAAGACCTCAGCCCCATCGCTTGAAGAACAAACCGCCTTACTCAAGCTGCTGACCTGGGCTGATGAG
>DATMYN010000267.1:0-5364 GCA_035560875.1 Longilinea sp.
CTGATGGGCTGCTATAGTGGATATTGAGAGGTTCTTTAGGTGCCCCAGGCGGGAATTGAACCCACAGCCTAGGCGTTAGGAGTGCCTCGCTCTGTCCATTTGAGCTACTGGGGCGTGAAAAGGATTATAGCAAATGCGCACTGGCTCGGCAAGGGTTAAATAAAAGACATGAGCAGCTAGGCACCTACTGTCATCTTTCCCAGGCGCTTTTCCCAAATTACTGGGAGCCGCTCCACGGTGCGGCGCGCCACTCAAAAAAAAGGGAGCGTATATGTGCCCCCAAACACGGCCAGGAACCGTACTATTGAGTCTTGGCTGTTCAGAAAACAGCTTTCAGGTTTTCAAGCTTCGCTGCTCATGCAATTTCACTATAGCAAGGTGGGCACAGGAATACAATACGTGTATCCATCGCCGCCTTAGAAAAATCCCCCGCCGGGTGGGCGGGGGATGTGAATTTCACTGAGCCAGATCGGGGTTGTCTGCAAAGGGGTAGCGGGCAGCTTCCACTCCGGCAGCGTGCAGGGCCGGATCGTTGGAATACCAGCCGCGTTTCTCGGGGGGCAGAAGGTCGGCGACGTGGCGCATCATGTCATGCCCGAGTTCATCCAAGGTGTCGCGGTCGCGCATTTTCTCGGGAGTCAGATCGTAAGGACCAAATACGGGTCCAAAGCGCATTTCTACTGTGGCGCGCTTGCCGTTTTTAAAAGCCGGAAAGATCTCGGCTACATTATTTAACCCTACCGGTAGAATGCGCGCCTTTGTGCGGACGGCCAGCAAGGCTGTCCCGGGGCGGGGCGGGCGCAGAATATCCGCCCAACTGCCGCCTTCGGGGAAGATGCCCAGTACACCGTTCTGTTTGAGCACCGATTCGGCCAAGACCAGCGACTGCCGTGATACCGTACCGCGGTAGACCGGTAAGGTGCGGTACATCTCCACCAAAAAGGTCAGATACTGGGGCGCCCAGGGCATACGCGCCCCGCCGATGAACTCGGTCGTCCAAGGCAGCCCGGCGATCATTAACGTAGGATCGGCCCAATTGAAATGGTTGGCGATCACGATCAACGGCCCGCCTTTGGGCAAATTCTCTTTTCCGGTGATCTTTAAGTTAAACAACAAGGCAGCCGCGGTGCGGATACCGTACTTCAGCATCTTCCGCGTAAAGACCCGACGCGGGTATTTGATGGAGGTTTCGGGGGCGGGTTGTTGGTTCATTAGGCAGCCTTGATCTTATTCCGAAGCGGATGTCTCTTCCAATGCCTTGGAGGGTTTGACCGTGAATAATAATCCCAGACCTATGCCCAGGAAGATGATGATGGAGAATAGGGCAACCCGGATGCCGGCTTGTTCGGCAGGCAGGGCTTCCATTCCATTTCCGGTAAAGTATAAGGCAGCTTCGGCGGCGATGAAACCGTATACGGCCGGTCCAATAAAGGAGGATGTGCGCCCGGCCATGGAGAAGAAGCCGAAGAACTCAGCGCTTTGCCCCGGAGGGGCAAGCTGGCTGACCATGGTACGGCTGACCGATTGAACGCCGGTAAGAGCAAACCCGGCCATTGCGCCGGCCATATAGAAGACCGGGATGGTCTGGATAAAGAACATCGAACCGACGGTGAATACCATCAGAATGATGGAGATGACCAGAGTGGGTTTGCTGCCGTACTTGTCGGCAAGGAACCCGAATGCATAGGCGCCGATCACACTTGTGACCTGGACAATGATCATAAAAATGATCAACTGGTTCTGTTCCATTCCGAACAAGGTAGCCCCGATGATAGCGGCGAAGTCCATGGTCATCATGATGCCGTCGTTGTAGATCAAGAAGGAAACCAGGAATTTTAAATACTCCTTATAGCTGCGGGCAGCCTTGATGGTTGACCAAAGCTGCTTGAAAGCCACTGAGAAGTAATTTTGTTTTACCGGTAAAACCTGCGGCTCCACCCGTTCGCGCAGCCAGAGGAAGAGGAAAATGGAAGAGACCGAGTAGAAAACTGCGGTGATCAGGAAGGATAAGCGGATGATCTCATTGCCACCGACAAACATGATCAGACCGAGCACGATGGCCAGGCAGACGATGCCGCCAAAGGAGCCGATAGCCCAGCCGATGCCGGAAATGCGGCCTACTTCTTCCGGTTTGGCAATCTCAGGCAGCAGAGCATCATAAAATACCTGGGCGCTGCGGTATCCGATCTCGGCCAAAATAAAGAACAGGAAACCGGTGAAAACATCGCCGGGTCCCACAAAGAACAACAGGGCGGTAAATACACACGACATGCCCGTAAAGAAGGCCAGGAACTTCTTTTTCGTAGCTGAAAAATCAGCGATTGCACCCAATACGGGGGAGATCAGGGCCACCACCAGCATGGCAATACCAACGGCCAAGCCCCACATACGTGAGCCTTCCGCCCCGCCGACTACCGAATTTTTAAAATAGGCTGAATAAACCGCTAACAGGACGACGGCCGCGTAGGCCGAATTACCGAAATCATATAAATACCACGACCATCGTTCGCGGCGGGTAGTTGGGATTCGAAGCACTTTTCGTTTAGCGATCTTTTTGACCGCCGGGGATGCTACTGCTTCCATTGTGTGAACTCCTTAACAATGAAGAGATTCTGGGAAGGTACTGCCGCCGCTAATGGATATCGTCTACGCTAATCCCCTTAGCATTGAAGTAAGCAGGGCTTACATTTCACCATCAACTACAACACTATTATATCCGTAAGGTTACGTATCCCTTTCCCCTAAAATATGGAAACACTGTAAAATCTTTGTAAGATATTTATTAGGAATTTTGTCATTTTCCTACTCATAAATGATGGAGGAACCCCTATGTACGATTCCTTTAGCAGTGACTATGACCTGTTTGTGGATTGGAAAAGCCGCCTGGATTTTGAGCTCCCGTTTTTAGTGGACCAAATCAATTCGGTAAAACCAGGGGGAAACGTGCTGGATGCCGCCTGCGGGACGGGAATGCATGCGATTGCATTCGCCAAGCGTGGATATCGCGCGGCCGGTGCGGATTTAAGCGTGGGTATGATCGAAAAAGCCAGGCTGCATGGGCTGGCGGTAGGTGTACAGGTGGAATGGGCGAGTGTGGGCTTTGGTGAAATGGCCAGCGCTTTCAAGGGAAGGTGTTTCGATGCCGTTTTGTGTTTGGGAAATTCTTTACCCCACACGTTGACGATCGAAGACCTGCAGTGCACCCTGGCGGATTTCAACACCTGCCTCGGGCCGGGTGGAATGTTGATCATTCAGAACCGGAATTTTGACGCGGTGATGGCCAACCGCCAGCGCTGGATGGAACCGCAAAGCCGCCGGGAGGGCGAGCAGGAATGGTTGTTCCTGCGCTTTTACGATTTTCTACCCAATGGGCGGATCGCCTTCCATATTCTGGACCTGCATCGGGAAAACATTAACATGCCTTGGCGGCAAGATGTCTTGAGCACAGAATTGAACCCGTTGACCCAAAACGATCTCCGCCTGGCTTTGGAAGATGCCGGATTTTCCGATCTGCAGTGGTACGGCAGCCTGGGCGGCGAACCGTTCGACCCCGTTACCAGCGGGAACCTGGTGGTAACGGCCAGGAAGAAATAAAAAAGGCGTGGAAACCACGCCCTAACAAGACGGATATTTTCTATCCCCTGGCTGCCGCGTACAGGGCTTCCAGGTTTTCGATAGGGGTACCGGGGGGGATATCGCAGCCGGACGACAGTACGAAATTCTTGCGCGGCCCAACTGCCTGTAATAAAGCCTTTGCTTCCCGGCGGACGTCATCCGCGGTACCACTGTGGAATACGGCCGAGGGGTCGAGGTTTCCGCACAAGATAGGGCTGTCACCGATCTGAGCGAAGGCAGCCGGTAAGTCCATAGGGGCGCCGAAATGGTAGATCTCGGCCTCCGATTCGAGCACCTTGGGCAGATGGACGATCTTGGCGCCGCAGTTATGCAGCACGACCGTGAAGTTAGGGGTCTTGACGGCTTCGATGATGCGGCGAACGTAAGCGGCTGAAAAAGTACTTAAGCTACGGGGAGAAAGCAGCCCGGCTGCCGGTTCCGCCATGATCACACCCCAGGCGCCGGCGGCAGCAAAAGCTTGGGTATAAGCGGTTAAAAAGGCGGTGGCTTTTTCGAGCAGGCTGTGTACCAGATCGGGATCGACGGCGGTGGTCTCCAGGGTCTCGCTGACCCCAAATAAACGCGCAGCCAGGGAAAATGGTCCGATCAGACCACCCAACACGGGTGTGCCGGGATGGGCTTTTACCAGTTGGCCGGCGGTATCCAGGTGGACCCGGGTTCGTTTCTCACCGACTAGAGGCACTTTGAGGGCGGCGGTTTCTTCAGATGTTTTAACCAAACGTCCGATCACAGTAGGGATCTCTTCCTCTTCCATGCGAATGGTACAGCCAAACGCTTCCGATTCGGCACTGAGGTCCATGGCGGTTAACATCACCGGAGTATGCAGCTTTTCGTGAAGGGCTAAAACCGCCTCACTTTGGGCGTGCGGGTCGGAAACAGCCTGGCGGACGCTGGCTCCGGTAATGGCTAACCCGCCGTAAACGCCGATGGGCATAACCAACCGGCCGGGGTATTCGAGGATGAAGCGGGAGAAACGTGTGGTCATTTTTATACTTTTCTGCCTGATGGGGCAAGAGTATTCTAACGGTTAATCAAATCTTTGGCTATGGCTACCACCCGGCTGGCATCCGCTGAATAACCATCGGCGCCGATATCGTGGGCGTATTTTTCCGTTACAGGTGCGCCGCCGACCATTACTTTGAAAGAAGAACGAACCCCGCTTGTTTCAAGGGCAGTGATGGTTTCTTTCATACGCGGCATAGTGGTGGTGAGAAGAGCAGACATGGCGATGATATCCGCTTTTTGGTCTTGGGCGGTTTTCACGAAGACCTCCGGGGTGATATCGGTGCCCAGGTCGATGATCTCAAACCCGGCGCCTTCCAGCATGATGGCGACCAGGTTCTTGCCGATGTCATGCAGGTCGCCTTGAACGGTTCCGATGACCACCTTACCGGCCGATTCCACATGAGCTTTAGCCAGATGGGGACGCAGGAGGGCCAGGCCGGTCTTCATGGCCCTTGCACTGAGCAGCATTTCGGGGACAAAGTATTCCCCTTCTTCAAATAAACGACCGACCTCCGCCATAGCGGAGATCATTCCATCATTTAAGATCATCCCTGGTTGAGTGCCTGCATCCAGGGCGGATTGGATCTTTTCACTTACCGTGGGGTTATCACCCTCCACAACAGCGTGGTATAACTCTTTTAGATCGCTCATATTTCCTCCGTGTACCATTGCGACAGCAAAGTTTATCAATATGGTTAAGCGCTTAACCAATATATCAAATTA
>DATMYN010000268.1:0-3861 GCA_035560875.1 Longilinea sp.
CGATGAAGAACCTTACCTGGCTTGTGTCTGTCGATACGAACACGATCAATTGGACGCGCAGCCAGGATTATCCTTTATCGACCAAATGGAACTATATCCCGAATTTCGTTGACCTTTCGCAATTTTCCCCGGCAGCAGGCAAAATGCCAACAAAAGAACTTGTTGTGTTGTACCCACGCCGGTTGTATGAGGCGCGTGGTTTTTGGCTGCTGGCGAAGCAAATTCCCCATTTACTCAGGCGATGTCCCAACCTGGTATTCCACTTTGTGGGAAAGGCAGATCTGGCTGAAGAGGTGGAAGTCAAGCATCTTGAAAAAGTGTATCCGGGGAAGGTGAAGTGGTTCAATTATCCCCCGCATGAGATGCCGAAAGCCTATCAAGAAGCGGATATTACCGTCATCCCAACCTTATATAGTGAGGGGACATCATTGTCTTGCCTGGAGGCGCTGGCCTGCAAAAATGCGGTCATTGCCACGACAGTTGGCGGTTTGCCCGATCTGATCATCCCCGGGCATAATGGAATGTTGGTAAAGCCGGATGGAGATGCCATTTCCCAGGCCATTGTAGACCTTGTTAATGATGCCTCTTTACGAGCCCGGCTGGCTGAGACCGGTTACCAAACTGCACATGCCTTCCGGATAGAGGTCTGGCAAGACCGTTGGAAAGTCCTCTTAACGAAAATGCTCCCAAGTCCAGAACAGGCACGCGTACCCCGTGCGCAGGTGGTTGTTCCGGATGCCGGCGGGGTTGATTGGGTAGGGATCAAACAGCGTCCGCATCACATTGCCAGGCAGTTTGCCGAACAAGGCAAAGAAGTCTACTGGATCGACCCGAAACCGGAGCGGGGTATCAGCGATGCGGATCATATCCACATCCTCGGCAACCAGGATGAGATCTGTTTCTCCCGCCCGTGGGTGTATATCTACTACCCCTATAACTATGCCCGGATAAAGGATTATGATAATGCGAGGATCATCTACGACATCCTTGACGATGTGAGCATCCATGATGAAAGCGACCGCATCCGGCATGTCCCGCATGACCATACAGCCAGGTATTATGCTGACCAACTCCTAAAAAGAGCCGACATCGTTATTACCTCTTCAAGCAGCCTTTACGATGAGGTAAAAAAAGTCCGCCCGGATGTGGTTTTGGTACCGAACGGGATCAGCCTTACTGATTTTTCGCCTGGATCAGCAGTCATAGCTGATAAGATCAAAAAGATCAGAGAATTGCACAAACCCGTTATTGGGTTTCACGGTGCGGTGGCTAACTGGATCGATGCTGACTTATTAGAAAAGGTCATTCGATCCAGGCCGGAGTACCAATTCGTATTTATTGGGCCTGTATCCGACCCGGCGGCACCGCATTATCTCCACGAACCGAATGTAACATCAATTGGCGCGATCCAGTATGAACAGGTACAAAATCATATTGCCGGTTTTGATGTCGAGATCATCCCGTTCAAGCTTAATCCAATTACCCGCGGCGTAAGACCGCTGAAGGCGCTTGAAACCCTGGCCATGCACAAACCGGTGATATCCACCCGGCTGCCGGAAATAGCTACCTGGCCGGGCATCCTCTTCGGCGATGATGCGGCCGGATTTGCGTCGGCGATCGATGCAGCGCTGCAGAAAAAATGGGATACCACAACGATCCAGAAAGTAGATCAGTTCGTCGCTGAGAATACCTGGCAAAATGCGGTTAAACCGCTGTTATCGAGAATGGATTCCCACCGTGAAGTATAAAGTTGTCTTTTACTGCCCTGACCGGCACGTACCGTACGACGCCGGCCGGCTGCCGGATACAACGGGAGTAGGCGGAGGGGTGATGGCGCGCATCCGCATGGCGCAGGCATTGGCGGCTGAAGGTCATTCGGTTACCTTGATCTGTAACTGCCAAAAGGAAGAGACCGAGAGAGGTGTACGGTTCATTCCCCTGGAGGGAATCCGCTCGATCCAGGCTGACATCTTGGTGATCACCACATCGGGGGATGGCATGAACCTGGCCCCCCTTTCAGGGATTTCCATCAGCGCACAGCGGAAGATACTCATGGTGCACGGGCTGCCAAGACCGCAGGGGTTTGAGGGGCTGGACCTGGATTGGATCTACCCACTCAGTAATTACATCCGCAAGATCATCCAATCTGAATGGGAAGTCCCCACCCGGACGGATTTGTTTGTAACCTATCGAGGAGTAAAACGGGAGTACTTTCATACGTTCTTGTCTTTACGGAATCCATTCCGCCTGGCCTATGTCGGCAATCCGCTAAAGGGCCGGCAGAATGCTTTTCATGTATTGGAAAAGCTGCGAAAGATCGATCCGCGGTATCACCTGCATGTCTTCGGTGATGAACGGTTATGGAATGGCACAGTGGAAAAGCTGGATGCGCCGCCTGGCGTGACCAATTTTGGGCTGCTTAATCAGCGCCAATTAGCCAGAAAATTACTGGGCTGCTCCTACAGCCTTGTACTTCAGCGCCGGCAGGAGCCGTTTGGCAACTCCTTGGTTGAATCTATGGCTGCCGGCTGCATTCCCCTGGCAAGCCCGGTTGGTGCTTATAATGAATTGGTGGTTAACGGAAAGAATGGCTACCTGATCGAGGGGGACGCTGAAACCCCAGAAGCCTGGGATAATGCGGTTGAGAGGATACGTTATTTACAGACGCACCGTACAGAGCGGGAAGCCATCCGAAAATCTGCCGCCGCATGGCCGTTCGATTGGAGCGATATGGCAGTAACCTGGGGACAACATTGGGACCTGATCCTCGGATTGGAGAATAACGATCTACCCATTACCTCTGAGGCCTGCCCGGAATGCAGCCAACCTTTACGGAAATTCCATGACGGACTGCACTGCCTGCAGTGCGGAGGCTATATCAAAGGACGATCGGGATAATTCGGCGTGTTACACTCAGTGATAGGATGAACTCAGGAAAATGGATTAACTCATGAGCCGGCAGAATAATAACGAAGTTTACGACTCGGATAAAACAGCCTCTCCGATCCTTACGGAATTCACCAACCTGATGCGCTACCGCGACCTGGTGAGGCAGATGACGGTGAGAGCCATTACGATCCGCTATAAACGCTCGGTATTGGGGATTGCCTGGACCATGCTCAACCCGCTGCTGACCATGCTGGTCATGACGGTGGTATTCTCGTCCATTTTCCGCTTTGAGATCCCGTATTACTCCGTGTATGTCCTGGCCGGGCTTATCTTTTGGAACTTTTTCTCCTTCGTGACGCGCCAGGGGATGGCCGATATGCTGGCCTCGGGGGACCTGTTACGGCGCATCTACATTCCCCGTACGATCTTTGTCATTACCGGCGCCTTGACCGGGGTAGTAAATTTGACCATCTCGCTCATCCCCATGGCGTTGATCATGTTGATCACTCATTCTCCGGTCACGTGGGCGGTATTGGTGCTGCCTCTCTCCATTCTCATTGTTTTCGTATTTGCGTTGGGAGTGGCACTGCTGCTGGCATCTTCAGCCATGTTCTTCTCGGATATATCCCCGATCTATGATGTACTGCTGGTGATATTGATGTATGCCACTCCGATCATGTATCCGATCACGATCATCCCCGAAGCCTGGCGCTGGCTTGTGAACATCAACCCACTGACCCACTTGTTAATATTATTCCGCCAGCCGATATTTGAGGGAACGCTGCCATCTTGGGGAGAATTTGGGATCGCGGCGGGGATCGCTTTGGCTGTGTTGATGATCGGGTGGGTAGTTTTTACCAACAAGGCGGATGAATATGCCTACCGCGCCTGAACCCAGCCTGCCGGCCGTCCAGTTCGAGCACGTATCCATCCGCTACCGTGTGCCGGGCGAGCCGCTTTCGGGATTAAAAG
>DATMYN010000269.1:0-5363 GCA_035560875.1 Longilinea sp.
AATAAGAAGGGCACAACTCTGAATAGATTTGTGTATGCCGATACACACTTACAAGCAGTGTGCCAAAGACCGGCAAGTTCGGCATGACAATAACAAAAAGCGGGCAGCCGTTTGGGCTGCCCGTTGCATCATGACAATACCTAGAACTCTCTCACCGGTTCGATGGCCACCGGCGGGTAGATCTGCCCGGGGGTGGGAGGCATGGAATTGTAAATCCAATCCACTTCCACCAATCCGCAGCGAACTCCGCCAATGCGTTGGATGCCCTTATACTCGCCGCGCACCATCACATCTTCCATGGTCAATGCCATATCGAAAACGGTCAACGGCACGCCGGCCGGGATGGCTTCCAGGTCCCTGGCATACACCGATGGGGAGAAGATGATGTGGCTGGGGTCCAGCGTCTGCGCCTGGATGGCAGGGATGATCACCGGGTAGCCGTCCGAATCGACATAACTCAAAAACTTCAGATTGTCGATCTTGTTGAAGAAGCCGATCGTCCAGGGGTTCATCACCTTCTTGGGTGATTTTGATCCCAAGGTGCGTGCCAGCATGGTTTTCATGGCACCAAAGATAATGGCATTCATCGGCAGCGGTCCCTTGCCGGTATGACCGATCAGATCCATATAGAATACCGTGTGCACACCAAAATAGGCGTTATAGCGGAACAAGGGTTGGTTATTATAGAACTCGAAATCTTTCCCGGCGGTTTCGGTGCGGGTAAAGGTGGCTTTACCGCGCCACACATTCTTATCCAGCGACATGACCATCCAACCCACCTTGGGGTTATTGCGAATGTAGCTCTTGCTGGTCCCGCCCATGAACTGCCCCCATACCAATTCTTTGGGACCGGCTGTTTTTAGGGTCGAGATCATGGTGACATGCGCCTGCCCTTGCGGGTTTACCGTTGCCAACAAGCCAATTTTCATCGCCGGTTCAAAATCAGCAATGTCATTGGCAGAAAACTCTTTATAAAGATATTCCGGCATTGTCAGTCTCCTCTCCAAATTAATCTTCTACGCGGGCCGCACCGGTAACGAAGATGCGGCTTGGGTCAAACCCTCCGGCCTTTGCCCACTCTCCGGCCTGAGATAATTGGTCTTTGGTCATCAACGCAGTCTCACAGAAATCCCACTCCAGCCCCAAACGGCGGTATTTGTCGCGGCACAGGTTGTTGAAGGCGCACAATTCCCAGCGTTCCACCACATCGCCCAGTTCACCCGCCAGGAACGCGCTAATGGCTTTCAGGTTCTCCTCTGTTGCGGTAGCGGCTGGGATCAACGGGGTGCGGATCCACAACCTGGCGGTGAGTTTTCCACTGTGCATAGCCTGGGCTAATTGACGCAGGTTGCTGAGGATGTGTTCGTTATCCACCCCGGTGAACTGCTTGTGCAGTTGGGCATCGGCCAGTTTGAGGTCGTACAGCACATACTCCACCTGCGCAGCCAATTCCAGCAGCGTTTCGGTTTTACATAAACCGCAGGTATCCAAAGCCACCGATACGCCAGCTTCATGCAGATTGGCGATCAACGCCCGCGAGAAATCCGGCTGCATGGTCGGTTCTCCACCGGAGAGGGTCACCCCACCATCGGAGGTCTCAAAATAGACCCGGTCTTTGAGCAGTTCAGCGGCTAGTTCATCCACCTTCACCCGCTTGCCCAATAGCTCCAGCGCATTGGTCGGGCAGGCTTCGGCGCACCAGCCGCAGCCAATACAGAGCGAGCGGTCGAGATGCAGCCCATCTTCCTGCATGCTCAGGGCATGGTTGGGACACACATCCAGGCAGGTGCGGCAGCCAATGCACGGCTGCTCGAGCCACTGCACCTGCGGTTTGGTTGTGATACTTTCCGGGTTGTGGCACCAGGCACACTGCAGCGGGCAGCCTTTGTAAAATACGGTCGTGCGGATGCCCGGCCCATCTTCGGTGGATAAGCGCTGCAAGTGCAAGATCAAACCGGTGGTTTCTGCGATCATTTCCATAGCGTTGTACTCGTTGATGATTTCATCGCTCCGCTTCACCTTTACATCTTATGACTTTCACGGGCAATGATCTCATCCTGCAGTTCTTTGCCGATGGTGGTGAAGTAAGCGTTATAACCGGTCACTCGCACCAGCAAATGGCGGTAGTTCTCCGGGTGTTTCTGGGCATCGCGCAGCATATCGGCATCGAGCATATTGACCTGCAGGGCGGAACCGCCGTTTTGGATGTAGCTGCGCAGGAAGGCTTTGAACTTATTCTTGTGTTCATGGTCGCGCAGGATGGAGGGGTTGAATGTGATCGTGTGGCTGCCACCATTCGGCAGACAGCTCAGATATTCTTCCCAATCACCCGTACCGTCTGCAGCTTTACCGCCCATTACTTTACCGACCGAGTTAACATTGGCGGTCGGTCCTTTGATATCCGCCCCATTGGAGGGGCACAGCGCGTTGGAAAGGAACTTGCCCTTCTTGCGTCCATCCGGGCTGGCAGCCAGGATATCCGAATAGGAGACCCAGTAATTCCAGCTCAACATACCCGGGCGGAACTGCTTGTGGGTGGATCCGGTGCGGTACTTCCAGGTTTCCTCTGTCCACAGATCCATGACCGTGGTCGCCAAGGCATCGGCTTCTTCATCATCCCGGCCATATTTCGGTGTTTTATTGATCGCACGTGCTTGCAGCACCTCATGCCCTTCCCAATTGTCTTTCAGGGCTTGGATCAACTCGGCCACGGTACAGGCCTTGGTGTCATACACCAAGTACTTTACCGCCAGCAGCGAGTCGACCGTTGTGCCGTAGGTCACGCCTTCAATGGTCACAAATCCCAATTCAGCCCCACCCTCATTGATATCCAGCCCTTTTTCGGCACAGCCGTGCACCAGGCAGGATAGATACGGTGTGGGGAAGAAACGTGCCCGTACCGACTCTGATTTTTCAAATACTTCCACGCTTTTACGGATAATGAACTTGGTCTGGGTTACATACGCCTGCCAGAACTGCTCCCAGGTAGTAAACGTTGCCGGATCACCGGTATCGGGTCCCCAACGGGTTGGTTTCTCGGCTTTTCCGGTGAGGGCATCCACCACCGGGTTCAGGTCATACCCGCTAGTCAAGGTCAATTCAATGGCTTTCAGCAGGTTCAGGTTATTATCCACCGTACCGGAGCGGTCATTACCCGCCATGGTGTTTTCCAGGCAGCCGACCGGAGCATACTCGAAGACGTTGTCTTTGTTGATCAGCTTCTCCACCCCGGCGCGTTTGGCTTCGCGCATCATCCCGGCCATGGAGCGTTCATCAAAGTTAAGCAGGAACGGCGCTCCCTGGCTGCTCGAGATCATGTCAACCACTGTATTCATCAACTTTTCTGGGGAGCCGCGGTGCAGGCGTACATTCGGCTTGGGTTCCAGAATAGGCGACATTTCATCGATGACTTCCAGCAAGGTATAGGTCAGGTCGTTGGTCATATCCTTGCCGCCGGCTCCCACCCCGGAGATGGTGAACAACTGCCCATAACCGGCGGTGATACCATTGTTACCGGTGCGGATCATGGCGTCATAAGCGGTGTTGGCATGCATCCAGAAACATTTCAGTACTTCCTTGCCAAATTCACGGTCCATACCGTCTTTAATGGATTTTTCCCAATACGGCAGCAGGTATTGATCCATACGCCCAAAACTGACCCCCGGTCCGGGATAATTCTCGTCGGTCATCACCAGCATATGGGTCAACCATAGGGATTGGACTGCCTCCCAGAAGGTCTTGGGGGTTTCCCACGGGATGCGGGTGAGCATCTCGGCCATCTTCTCCAACTCGACCTTGCGTTTCTTATCCGGTTCATGGGCAGCCAGCTCAGTGCACACTTTGCTGTATTGGGCTGCCAGGTCGCGCGCCAGGGTAGCCGAGGTCATCATGGCGCGCAGTTGAGCGCCTTTATGCCCCTTCTTCTCGGTGGGGGTACATTTTGCATATTCCGCTTCCAGGGCGGCATGGATGCCCTTCCAACCCACCTGTAAGGGGGTGGCATAATCAGGTACTAAATGCCCGCTGGTGGCGCCCGTATTTCCAAAACCGTGGTTGTGGAACCACAGGATGGCTTTACGGGAACCGTTCTTGCCGGTTACCAGCTTATCGTATTCAGCCGTCTCGGCTTTATCGAGGCAGGCTGAGATCTGGATATTGAAGCGCGCTCCGGCGATCAGGTCACCGGGCAATATCTCTTGGGGCAGGTATTTCACCATGACTTCATGGGTGAACCAAGCCCGCCGTTCGGCAATGCTCCACTTCCAAAAGTCCTCGTGCAGCACCACCGGCCGGGAGACCTGGCGGAAGGAGCTGCGGAAGGTGGGCAGGTAAAAATAGGTTTCCGGTACGATGTAAAAGGTCATTTCATGGTACTGGAAATCCCATTCGGTGCCCGTCGACCAGGCCGTGAACTCATTATTCCATTTGCGTTTGACCCCTTGGAAGTAGTAGTCCCTGAGCCATTGGATGCGCGGACTGATATTGGTGGTCGTCTTGATCGCATACTTGGGTTTTTCTTGCGTGGGAGTACTCATATTGCCTATCCTTTCAGAAGAGATTCGCCGTGGCGCAGCATTTCCAGCATGATCTTGGCGGCTGCTTCACTATTTTGAATACGTATGGCCTGGACCAGTTCTTTATGGAAATCAAACACAACTTTCACCACATCCGTACCGCAGTAAGCCTGAAAAAAACTGCCGCTGAGGCTGGTATAGATGGATTGGAAAGAATTGATGATGAGGGGATAGACCAAATTTCCGGAGGCTAAGGCGATCTGCAAATGGAAGTTGAAATCCAACTCCGTCAATACCTGCGGGTCGCAGGGGCTTTCCGCTTCCTGCTCCAGGATGGATTGCAGCGTCTCCAGGTGTTCGGAAGTGCGGTTGAGGGCGGCTAAGCGGGCGGTTTCATCCTCCAGCAGGACGCGCATGGCGAGCAGGCTGCGCTTGAGGGTTGGGTCAAGCTGCCCGTTTTGGAAAGCCAAGAGTGAGGAGAGGATCGCCAGGGACCCGCTGGTGCGGAAGTCGTTGATGAATACCCCCCGGCGGGGTTCAATGCGTACCAGCCCTTTGGCGGCCAGATCGACCAGGGCTTCATGCAGCACCGGGCGGCTGATGCCCAACTGCTCGGCCAGGTCGCGCTCCGAGGGTAGGCGCGTGCCCGCCTGCCACTCCCCGGAGAGGACCAGCTCCTCAAGGCGGGCAATGGCGGCATCTTTCAAACTGGGGACGCGCAAGGGTTCGATGGTCATGGGAAAATCTGGTAAAACCACCAGCCAATATAAGTATAGCAAGACGAATGGCAGGATACAAGAGGGAGAAAGTAATACCTATCCCCCAACCTTCACGACCATTACCTAACTA
>DATMYN010000270.1:0-5570 GCA_035560875.1 Longilinea sp.
GGTAAATATGGGGGAGGTGCTGCGCCAAGATGCAGTTTTGATCGATGAAACGTTGTCGATCGCTTGGAAAGAGTGCGTAAAAACCGAAGATCCAAAATGGATCATTATTAACCGCACAATGGTTAATACAAAGAATATTGCGGTTCGCCGTATGCTGCTGCGCCAGGTGATGAACCAGTTAGCGCCAGATCTGCGTGATTTGGATTATCAAGTCGTCGAACGGGGGATCCAATTTATCCAAGAACCCGGTGAGGCACGGCGAATGGATCTATTAGCCGGTTGGGAAATGGCTGTTTGGCTTGGGGATATATTGATCCACCAGACGGGAATATTTCCAGACGACCCTCACATACCTTGTATGGCCATTCCAGAGTTATTGGTTACCTCTCCCGGCAGTGTGGATCTGGGAGGAGGCTGGCATTTTTATGCTGCCGATCGAGAGGAACCCGACCACCAAGGCTTGGATCCTTTCCCAACCGATACCTTGTCCATTTGGCTGGATGCAGAAGAGGTAGATTTTCCACTGACTATTCGCACCGTTCAAGCCGGAGATCGGTTCAACCCGTTAGGGATGGGATCGCAAACCCAAAAGGTCTCGGATGTTTTTACCAATGCCCATATCCCGGCTCCTTACCGGACAAAGTGGCCGCTTGTTTTTTCTCGGGATAAGCTGATATGGATACCGGGGATCAAACCGGCAGAATTTTGCCGGGTAAAAAAATCAACCCGTAAGATCTTAGCGTTACGGGTTGAAAAAGTAGATCAATGATCGGATCATCAACCGTCAATCAATTGCTTTAATTTCATACTGATCTCACGCCATTGGATCTTCGATACACCCATTTTCTGGCGGATCGTATCCGAGTCGATCCCGGCACGCCAATCATCTAACGCACAGGTCCACCGGCACATATCAAAGCTGAGGTGCTTTTGGAGTCCGGCTTCATTCCCCAAGTCTTCCAGCAAATATTCCAGGCGGCGGGGGGACCAATAGAAAACTTTATCAGCGGGTTGATATTGAGCCAGATACTCTTTGTATGCTTCTACCCATTCAGCGGTCAGGTTGATCTTGCGTTCTTTATACCGGTTAGCCGGGGTGGCATAGCGGACAAAAAGGAATGGTCCTTCTTGAGCTTCGAGGTCAATATGGTTCTTCTCAAGGGCGAGGCATTCGCCTTTCTTTAACCCGGTGATCAATAGTAAGGAAAGCAGCGTATATGGCCGGGTATCCGGTTTTTTACTGGTCCGGAGTTGATCGGCTAATGAAAGAACTTTTTCTTCTTCTTCAACGCTCAAAACAACCGGTAAGGGAGAAATAACCGATTGCTGCATTACCTTCTCAGCCGGATCTGCCATCAGGCGGCCTGTTTGGGTAAGCCAGCGAAAAAAAGCCTTTAAGGAAGTAACCCTGCGTGCGTAGGATTTTGGGCTGCAAGGAATACCGCGTTCATTGAGCATCCATTGGAGGAACTGGTTCAGGTCATTGGTTGTGATCGATCCGAGGTTACGATCGGGCGCTAGAAAAGAAGCAAACAGTTGCAAATCACCAATGAATGCTTTTACTGTGTACCGTGAGCGACCCTGATCGTTCAAATAGATTTCCCACGAACGAATCGCCGGAGCAAGAAGGGTCAACGGAGTGATATGAGCAATAGGGGAAGTTTCAGCCGCCATTGCATTACCTCCAGGTTTGCGTATAGTCTATTATCGTGAGTGTAGCAAATATTCCAAAAGTTGTCAAATGCGAAAAGGATAGAATTTTACGGTTGTCAATCCCCCAGATTCGGATTTTCTGGTCGCATAAAAAACCCCTCCGGAGATTTTTCCGGAGGGGTTGGATCGACTGTTCGTTTCAATTATTGAGAGAATGCATCCAACAACAAGCTGTTGATAGCTTCGTAATTTGGTAAAAGCACATTTGCACCCGAACTGGGGATGATGTACCCGCTCACGTAACCGGAGCCAAGTGAATACTGGTGGATCAAACCGGAGTTGCTGATCAACCCCGGAGCGATCGGCGCGACCGAGAGGATATCATTCAATGACATATTGGTTTCAACATATGAGGAGTAATTGCTGAAGATCTCATTCACTCTGGATAGGGCATCCAGACTCATCAGCTTATTGAAGACCCCAATGATTACCTCTTGAGCCCGGCGTAGCCGGTCCAGATCACTGGTCGAGTAGCGTGAACGGACATACCACAAAGCGGTGGCACCATCCATTTGATATTGCCCGGGAGCGATATAACAATAGCCTTCGGCATCAGCCTGGGGCAGGTCACAATGGTCGGTGAGGTAGGTGTTGGTGTTAACCGTTATACCGCCGAGGTTGTTGATCAGGCTTACGAAACCGTTGAAATCTGTCAGGAAGTAGAAATCGATATGCACCCCAAAATTTTGTTCCATGGTGGCATTGAACATGGAAAAACCGCCAAATTCCATGGCTGTGTTTAACCGCTGTTCGCCAATCCCCGGAATGGTAACCCACAGGTCACGCGGGAATGAGACCAGCGATACAGCGCCTGTTGAGGGGTTGATTGAAACCAGCAGCATGACATCGGTACGGTATCCGCCATTGCCGCGCGAATCTGAACCCATGACCATGATATTGACCCGACCAGTCGGTAAAGCCACACCCTGGAAGGTGGGCATGGGCGAGGGTGTGGGAGGTTGAGGGGTTGGCGAGGATGTCGGCGTTGGGCTTGGTCCCAAGGTGGCAGTAGGAAGCGGTGTTTGGGCTACCGGCATGAAAGGTGTGCGTGTAGCGGTGGCATTTGGGTCGGAGGTGAGAATGTAGTTGGCTACGCTCAGCGTAGTCGAATCCGCACTATTACCGCCGAACAATGCCGGTAAGGCACAAGCCGCCGATAGGAAGAGTACCGTAAAAACAAAAAAAGGGATGAATTTCTTAATAGTCATAAGTATCTTTTAGGAAGGAACATCAGAGATTAAGAATAGGTCACAATTGACTCGGTATACGATGGAATGCATTATAAATCTGGTTGCAAGAAGTGAACCAAAGTTTTTTGCATACGATTTGTTGACGTTATGGGAGCGGTTTGAGTTCCAGGAATTTGGCGAAAAAATCGGTCAATTTGGAAGTTCGTTCTGACGGTTTTATCATGAGAGAGATCACGTAAGGTTATCATCGGTTGTTGCAGGTCACCCTACCTCGGTCAATGGGAAATCAACCGGTAGTAAAACATAAAAGGTGGCTCCGGTCCCTTTATCACTTTCTACCCAAATTTGACCCTGATTGGTTTCTACTACGGTTTTCGCGATCGAAAGTCCGCCTTTTGTATCCCCAATCCCTTTGATCAATGTCGTTTCACCTTGGATCCACCCGGTAAATACCAGGGGTAGATCCGAATCGGCAATACCTCCCCCCGAGTCTTTTACTTTGATGGAAAGCAAAGGTTGGTTTTCTTCTTCGGCCATACTTACGGTCAAGTGGATAACCCCTTCGGACGGGGTTGCTCCGCCGGCATTTTGAAGTAGAAGCGTTAATATTTTTTGAAGTGATTCTTTATTACCCGATACCACCGGGAATTGTTCGGGTAGGTCGAGCAGGAGGGTAATATTCTTTTCCCGGATCTGAGCGCTTGTATCGGTCAGGATTTGATCGATGATCTCATTGACATTGATGTTTTCGAAGTCATTCCGCTGCGGCCCACCGGTGGAGGTGATCTGAAGCAGGTGATCGGATAAGGAACGCAGTAGAATGGTGGATGCCTTAATATGTTCGATGAATTGGCGTTGGTTCTCTTGTAAACCACCAACCGATTCCCCCAATATCAGTTCGGTGTAACCCAAGACTGCGGAAATGGGCTGACTCAACTCTTGGACAATGGAAGAGATCATTTTTCGGTTATCGCTATCCAAAAAACCATCTGCATTGATCACAAACGAATCAGAAAATCTTTCGGAGGTAGTCCGATCCATTTGAACGTTGTTTTTTTGCAGATGGTCGATCTGGATTTGGGCTTCTTGAAGGGCAGTTTGGAGCCTGGCTACTTCTTCTAGGGCTAACCTTAATTCGGAATCCGAAAATGGACCAGTTTTTGAAGAACCGGGGTTTATCTTTTGTCCGGCTACTAATCGCTCGTTTTCCTCTTGAAGCTTGGCGATCTTCTGTTCCGCTTCTTGCTGTTTTGCGTACATCTCGTTGAGTTGAGAAGCGGGATCGTTACCATTGGTCATGGATTGATACTCTTGAAACCGCTCCTCCAAGACCTGATTCTTTTCTTCCAATTCACCAATTTTCTTCTGAAAATCGATCGTCGTCCAATCATCGGCCGGGTTGGTGAGAAATGGAGCTACCAAATCCGCCAGACCTTTTAAGTAAACCTGATCTTCGTCGATCCATTCACGGTGAGCATAAGGTGAGTATAAAAGTAACCCTCCCCAAGGTTTTTCCTCTTGGAAAATGGGTTGAAACATCAAACTACCGGCGCTTTTTACCCCCAGTATTTTTCGTAGATCTTCCAGATCCTGGGCTACCGGTGATGAGACGTTTAGCGCAAATTGGTTACCTTGATAGACAGCTTGCAGCAGAGCGGGTGCTTTGCCTCTAGTTAGTGATGCCCCAGGGAACACCTGTTCCCGCAACAGGTCGTAACCGGTTTGGATGATCACTTCAGGATCCATCGGCCGCTTGTATAACAGAAAACATTGATCGGCTAACATCGAAATGGCCGTGGCTTTACAAATCTCAAGTCCGCGGGCGGCGATCGATCCTTCTCGGGATAACTGCATCCAGTTTTGGATCGTTTTCAGGTCGCTGCTGAACCGGCGTTTTTCAATAGTGGAATCACCCAAAATTTCACGCTGCAGCGGTGAAACATTCTGCGGTTCCTTTGATCTGGACCGGCGGAATGCTATCGGGATTAAAGGGAATGCCAGAACCTGGGTGATCCGGATCCAAGGTGAAAAATCATTATCGATCGGTTGTGAGACGAGATGTAAAGCTAATCCGATGCCGGAAATGAAAAGAAAACCCAGGCCGATCTTCCAATTGGTTGGCTTTTGGAAGATGAGGATAATGCTGGCACCCAGTACGACCAGCAAAGACACCGCGATCCAAGCCCAATCGATCCATGAATAATTAAAATAGATCGAACTTTGCTCGATGCTCCAATATAAGTAGGAAGTTACAAGAGCAGCGATACCGAGGATGGTGAGGATGATTGCCGTTAGATCTCCGCGTTTGCTGGAGCGGGGAAAGAGCCAAACCCAGCCCGCCCAGATCAAACTAAGGAAGATAACCGCCCGATCGATGGGGGGTAAGATCGAATGGGGTTCAAAGAATGCAAACCAAGCCAAACCACTCACAACCAACATGGTCAACTGCATGACCAAGATCATCCAAATGGCTGCCCGCAGACGTTGATGGACTGCCCGTTGATCGGTCAGCTTGTCCTTGAATGAAGCAATTAATGCCACCACCATACAAGCGATGATGGCTATATAGTAGATCAGAATGCCAGGCGGCTGGATAAAAAGGTTTACCAGGTTATCTAACATAATTCTCATTCAAAATACAGAATATTAATGGATTATAGCATGAAC
>DATMYN010000271.1:0-7827 GCA_035560875.1 Longilinea sp.
TCATTATTAAGGTCGTCGTTGTGGAAGTTCAATCCAAACTGTTCCAGCATCCCGAGGGTGGTAAGCAGTTCGGGCTGCATCAACAGCGTCTTAAGGAAAAATTTGTTGTAAAAAAGATTGATACTGGTGGGTTTGAACCAGATCAAACGGACCAGGAAATAGATCAAGTAAATAACAACGGCTGCGATTAGGATCCAAGCCCAGATAGGCATAATATTTTCCTCCTGATAAGGATGGTGTGCTTAATATTGTAGCATGGGCTGAAAATTTAAAGGTAAAGTAAAGGCAACCACAATGATATAATCCACCCCATGCCAGAATCCCTGCAAGTAGCCGGACAGACCATCCCTGTGTATTACCGGGTATCCACCCGCGCCCAGCGGATCGGGCTGCGCGTGGAGGTGGAACGTGGTATCGAGGTAGTGCTTCCGCGCGGCATACCCCAGCGGGAAGGTGAACGTGTTTTGCACGCGAACCTGGATTGGGTGGAGAAGACCTGGCAGCGCTTATCTAAACGTGCCAAGCGGCAAGGGATAAAACCTGGTTCGGGTGAGGCTGCCCTTGAACCGGATGAGATCCTGGTGGGAGGAAAACGGGTAAAGATCGTGATCCAAAAGGGAAAAGGTACACCTGGCCTCAACCTGGCAGGGAACAACTTGATCGTTCCCACTACCAATGGGACAAAAATCGAAGCCCAAAAGAAAGTATTGATTTGGCTTAAAAAACAATCGGCAACGATGATCGAAACTTCGGTGCGGAAGTATGCCCCCCTGATGGGTGTCCGCCCAACCAAGATCAGCCAGCGTGACCAGCGTACCCGGTGGGGATCCTGTTCCCATCGAGGGACACTATCCTTTAATTGGCGTCTCATTATGGCTCCCCCGGAGATATTGAATTACGTGGTCATCCACGAGCTGGCGCATCTGCGCCACCACAACCATTCCACTGCATTTTGGGCTATGGTAGCCCAGTATGATCCCAATGTGAAAAAATACCGCACCTGGCTGAAACTCAATGGGGCGTTACTCAGACCAGCCTGGTTGGTTATTCGTTCGTCTCATCCAGCGTAAAATCTCCGCGTTCCAGCGCATCCAATAATAGCCGCGCTTCCAAGGCATTTTCCTCGGTTGTCATGATCCAAGCCGAGGCAAGCGAAAAATCCATCCCTTGAATAGCATAGCTTACCCCTAGTGATTCTTGCGAAACCATACAAGGAATATCATGGGCTTCCAAGAATACTTTGATCATCTCTCCGGCCAGCGGTCCATAGGCTTCATGCACTTTTACCAGTGGTTTTTCTCCGCCAGTTTTATCGGGGGTTACTGCTGCATAATATGGTTCAGCCATTTCCCAAACCTTTTCATAAACCAACGTCAGGGGAGCAGTCTCGAGTGATTTCTGAGAGACCTTTTTATATTGGTTAGGTAAATACCGCTCGATCAGTTCAAGCGGTAAAAGGTCGGATGTTAGGTTCTTGATCAGGGTTTGCAGCGCTTGCTGTACGGCAGGCTGGGGCCAGTAATATCGTACCCGGTCCGAAAAGCTGTTCATGCGGGCCAAGGCTTGCTCGGATGGGGTGCCGTGATAATGGCTTTGCCAATATGTGGGGTTTTCCAGCATGGCCGTTTCAAGGGCTTTGGTTAGCCCTGACAGCACAGTTATTTCTTTCTTCCCCAGCCATTCTTTCTCGATCGCCTCAAGAGCCACAAATCCCTCGCGCAGGGCAAAGGTCAACGCTGGACCGACCTTAAGCACAGCAAAATGATCACTCACCATGGATCGTAGTGCTTCTGCAGATTGATAATCTGTTGAGTGTGCTTCAAAGATCAGGTTTTTATATTCTTTGAGGATGGCTGAAAGATCGGCAGCTTTTTTGTGGTTGTATGGGTAAACGATCTTATCGGCAAATTCAACCCCCGGCTGCACGACCAAAGCAAAAACCCGTTCCCAGGCAGCGTCTAAACCCAGCCGCATGAATTCTTCCTGGGTAATTTCGATGGTGGCAATCGCATCATCCGGGAGAGTGATATGCACTCCCTCATCGGATTGATGGGCGCCGCCGGGGATGGGCACTTCGGTACCGATCACATACACTGGGTTCAACCCGATCTCCGCCGCGGCTTCTTCAGCCGCAAAACACAATTGGGCAGCTCGTTGGGCGCTTAACCGGGGGGATAGGGGTTGAGTAGGATCATCGTCGGCACATTTCATAGACGCATCGAGATGGATCTTTGTATATCCGGCACGAACGCAGGCTTTCACCAGTTCTTCAGCCTTTACCATGGCAGAATCCGAATACTCGTTTTTCCAGACCTCCGGACCAAGGTGATCTCCTCCGAAAAGAAGATGGTGCGAAGGAAGACCGGCATGATCGGTAATGGTTTTTACAAATTTCTGGAATGCATCCGGGGTCATCCCGGTATAACCACCAAACTGGTTGACTTGATTACAAGTTGATTCAACCAATAATGGAAAACCGTGTTGAACAGCCTTTTGGGCTAAAGCGCTCAACACATGCGGGTTTGCTGAACATACTGAAACAACCCCGATGCGTTTTTGGGCGTGCTGGTCTTCAACCAGACGGGTAAAGATAGAATCAGGCATGGTTTTCTCCGGTGAAAAATCTATAAGGCTATAACCCGGTTTCTCCCGGATCTTTTGGCTTTATACATGGCTTGATCGGCTTTTTCTACGAACGAATCGATATCGATTGGATCATCGGGGGAATGACTGGTAATGCCGATGCTAACGCTGGTAGTTGAGGTCGTATCTTTGGTTTTGAATTCCAGTGCATTGATACTGGTGCGGATTCGTTCAGCCACTGCCATGGCAGCCGCTTTTTCTGTATGCGGCATTAGGACCACAAATTCATCGCCGCCAAATCGGGCGACAACATCACTAGCGTGCAGGCAATTTCTAATATGCTCTCCAACTTCTTGGAGAACCATATCTCCGGTGTGATGTCCGAATTGATCGTTGATATTTTTTAGATTGTCGATATCAAGGACGGCTAAGGAAAGGGATTGCTTTTTTTGAAGAGCTAACTGGCTTTCTTTTTCCATGATGATGAAAAAGTGACGGCGGTTATATAACCCTGTCAATGAGTCGGTGGTAGCAGAAATCTCGAGTTCTTTCATCAATTGGCGGTGTGTTGTTACATCATTTAAGGAAACCAACCAGGCAATTGGTGAATTCATCTCTGAATTCAAGGGGGATAACCGCACTTCAAAAAACCGGTCTTGATCCAAATTTGCGAATTGGGTTTCAATGACCTGCCCTGGCGGGTTGGTAACCATTTGTTTCCAGAAGGGTAAAAATTGCTCTATTTTTGAACCAATGAGTTGTTTTTGGCGGCTATTAAAAACGGCTTCGGCACGTGGGTTGATATCAACGATAACATCATCCACATTGACCACAACCATCCCATCCAATGATTGTTCCACTAAAGCCGAACGTGCCACCGGCATGAGGTCGAATAATCCAAACCGGAAGATGGTGAAAAATAGTATGAATTCGGAAACCCCAAAGGCGATAGGAGTGAAATCTTTTGTGAGCTCCGGGATGGGTCTCAGCACATAGAAAATATTGACCAGCATTGGGAAAATTGTTGTTACCAGGATCATTCCATACCGACGGCGGTAAAGATGATTATTGGTAAAGTACTCGCGAATGGTAATGAAGATACAGATCATACATAGGGCAAGAGAATAGAACCAGTTCAGGTAAAACCCGATCCCATACGATATTGGCTGTAACCGGTGGAAGATACCCACGGTATCAATGGTGTAGAACTGCCATAAAAGGTGATGGTAAAGGTTCGTTTGGGAGATCAGGATCGTAATGAGGGGTATAAGAAATAACCACACCAGACGTTTCGGCTGCAGCCACTGCGTTGACCCGCTAAAGGTCAGCCAGAAAATCAGCCAAGAAAGCGGTACTAATGGGATGAATACATAGGTGAGGGTTGCCCATGTATAGGTAGAGATGCCAAAGGGAGAAATTACTTCAAGGCAGTTGAAGAACAGCCAACCTGAAGCGGCTAACATGCAAGCGATCAGCTCTTCAGCTCCCCGGATCTTGCGGTATTTCCAGGCAAATACGATCACAACCCAATTGAAGAGCAGGGTGATACAAGCCAAAATTAGAAATGCAATGTATTGGCCCATACCGTGATTATACAAGCAAAATCGGAGTATACCCAATTACATTATTTTTAGATCAAAGTCCCCCTCATAGTATGGGATTCGATAAAAAAAACCGGCTGGCACTTCTGCCAGCCGGTATTCAAGCAATTATTTATTCTGTTGGCAATGTAAAGCGAAGGATGTAGTTGTTAACCGCATCGCTTACCCAAACACGGCCTTCATTATCGACCGTAACGGCAGCCGGTAAACCAAATCCATCCATATTCGGGCTGTAATACCCCCAACCGGTTACAAACTCACCGAGTGGAGTGAATTCCAAGACCCTGAAGCTGGTTGGGTCGACCGTGTAAAGATTACCGTTTGGTCCAATCGTGAGGAAGGGTTTATTATCGATCGACTCACTCGACCACCCGTAAACATCCCAAGAGGTTATGGCAGTATAGGTTAACCCATCTTCCGAAGGTCCAAAGACCTGGATCCGGTAGTTCCAGGTATCGGCTACATAAATGAAACCGTTCGCATCACC
Source organism: Longilinea sp. (assembly GCA_035560875.1). GTDB lineage: Bacteria > Chloroflexota > Anaerolineae > Anaerolineales > Anaerolineaceae > DATMYN01. The sequence goes on from DATMYN010000271.1 coordinate 4,672, forward strand.
GGTAATGCCTACCGGCTCATCGAAGTATCCCAGTTCCATCCCCGCTGAACCGAATTGGGTAATGTAAGTGCCGTTTGAGTCAAACACTACCACGCGTTTATTACCGGTGTCGGTCACAAACACCTGGCCGGCCGCGTCCACATAGATACCGCGTGGACCGTAGAATCCGGTGGGTGTATCCCCTATTCCGGAAGTACCCCACATGGTGATGAATTCGCCATCGGCTGTGAAGCGCTGGATGCGGTAATTCCAAGTATCGGTCACATACACCGATCCGTCCGGACCCACGGCGATGCCCCACGGCTCATTGAAGGTGCCGCCCGGTGCGGCTCCAGCAGCAGCATCCGCAAAGGATCCCCATGACTGTAACAGTTCACCGTCTGCTGAATAATGGACGATCCGGCTGTTGAAGGTATCGGCAATATAAATGGAACCATCGGCGCCCGCAGCAATTCCGCGCGGACCGTTGAACTCGGGTGTTTCGGATGTGGTTTGACCGAGGACTGCATCCGGCATGATCTCGATCATTGTGTCGGCGTAAGGGTCTACATCGGCAATCACTGCTGCGGTGGGTGGTACACCCAGGTTCCACATCTGGCTGACGATATCGTTGCGGATATACAAACGGATCCGGTTGGAAGGCTGCCAGGTGGTGAGGGTGAGATGCATATTTCCGGTCAAAGTACCATACAATGTGTAATCCCGGTTCAACCAGATATCAAAAATGGCTGTCCGCATTTCTGGATCACTGACCGCATCCCAAAGGCGCTGCCAGGTCATGTTGTTATAATCTTCGATAGGCCACCACAAGCGTTGGTATTCAAAGTAGATATAGTTATTACGCACCAAAGGAGCGAGCCGATCCCAGGTGGCTTCTGACGAAATGATCAAGGGGACATCTTCCAGATCACGCGTTGGTTCTCCGCCGTAAAACCGAGAATTGGGATATTCCCGTAAATACCACCAGTAAGGATACAAGCCGTCGTTATCATAAGCGACGGCAATGTCCAGACCACCCGTCACCCGGCGCGAGATTTCTTCTATCTGGGCGAGGATCTCTTTAGGACCGTCAGCGGCATGGGCGTAGACCAGGAATTCAGTTGCATAGTTGTAATTGATAAAGGACGACTGGTAAGCTGCTCTTGCTGTTAGTACAGCCATAAAGGCAAAGAAAAACATCAATATAAACCGGAAAGTCTGGCGGAACGGCCAATCATGGAAGAAATAGAACAAACCAAAACCACCGCCACATAAAGCGATCAGGGCAAACAGAAAGCTGCTGGTTGTATTCAATTGCGCTAATGTATTGCCTTGGAAGGGTGGGTCGTTACCGAGCAGTCCGGTAACCGTAAAGATCAACCCAGCCAAGAATATGGGTACCAATAACAATCCCAGCCAGGCGTTATTTTCTTTCAAGCGCTTCCAATCCGTTGAATCCACCAAAAAACCCAACCCCCAACCGGAAGCCAACAGCATGGGTAAGGCGATATGGACGGCGAGCCAGGGCATTTTTTCTCCGGCGTAGCTGTAGGCAATCAATGCCAACAAGCTCCAACTAAGCAGCAGCCCTAATATTGGTACTTTCACGGGAGCAGTAACGACATCCACAATGGAAGCGTTATCTTCTTTGATGTTGAGTTTGTGTAGAACAGCTTCGGATGATTTTGACTCTGCGTTTGTTTTTGCCAACACAGTCGGTTCAATTCCGGCAGGGGCTGAGAAGAGTTTATGTTTGATGCCGTATACAAACGCCAATATACAACCGAAAATAGCCAAGAATTCGTAAATGGGTAGTTCCAACCCGGCATAGTAATACCAGGGTTGGTTGCCGCGTTGTACAGCTTGTTGGGATAACCAATATCCTAAGGAACCGATGATCCCGGTGAAGAATCCCTGACCGTTGGTAAAGAAGGTCGTATATAAAACGATGAACACGCTATAAAAAATGGCGGCATGCTTCAACCATTCACTAATATTCCAATTGAAGCCGATCCAGGCGCTGAACAAGAACGTGAGCCCAAGGAAAAATGCGATCCTTGGCATTCCTGAGATGTAATCCAACGGATCCCATCCCATCAGCGTTATCAGGAAAGCGCTTAGGAGAGGCAGGATCAACGAGGTAACAACCACAATCATATCGAAACTGCGCCGTGCGTTCGGGCTGGCTTGTCCCATTCCCTTGGTCATGGCTGAGACAAATTTGCCTAAATAGAGAAAGGTAATGATCAGACCAATGACATATAAGATCTGGATCGGGGATATGGCGATCAAAGAACCAAGCGGGGTAGTAGCTTGGACTGAACCTGTAAGTGGGTTAATGAAAAATTGCAGAAAAGCCGGCAGACTGGTGGTTCCGCCGGATGTGATCCTGAGTATCACAACCGCGGCCAGGGTTATGGCTGCATAGATGATCATCGCGATCAGTGAGCGTACGACCTTACGTTTTGCTGCCGTCGATCTCCAATCTTGATGACGAAGATTAAGCAGGAAGATCGCCAAAAAGAGTAACAGGAAAATGGCGGTGAAGAGGAAAGCGGTTTCTTTAACCACAAAATGGAAGATCGTTGCTCCGGTTACAAGGAATAGCGCAACTTTATCTCCCTTATCCATGTAACGCAGAGCGCCGTAAATGAGCATCACCCCGATGAATTCTATGAAGCCTTCATTCCGCGCATAACGCCCGTAGAACAGCATAAAAGGTGAGATCAAGAACAGCAACCCGGCGATCAACGCGCCGGTGCGCCCCAAATAACGCCGGTAGCCGAATAGTACAAAAATGATGGCACTGATGCTAAAAACAGCCGCCGGGATACGGGAGGTGAAATCGTTATCACCAAACAGGAAATAGGTTAAGGCAATGATGTGGAATTGGAATGGGCCATGGGTCATAGGGTCATGGTGGTAACCACTCCCAGTATATAGTTCATAGGAAGGCACCACATGGTTCACTTCGTCATGCGCCATTACCCGTTCACCCAGCATGGCAAAGCGCGAGACAATGGCAGCCACAATGATCAGAATGGCCAGCAAAGTTTCCAGGTTGAATTTCGGCAGGTATTGAGATACCGGTTTATCGAGTATTGTTGGGGTTTGGTCAGTTTGTATCATGGAGTTCTTTCCTCTGATAGGTTAACATGACAAAGGATTATTATATCC
>DATMYN010000272.1:0-2838 GCA_035560875.1 Longilinea sp.
AAGAAACCAATTTACAAGATGAACTCGTTGAAGAACAAGGTCCGGAAAAAATCAAACCGGAAAATGATTACGGCACTGTAACGATCGCCAATGAAGTGTTGGACGGTACGAGTAAAAAGAAGGGGCTGGCGCGATTGCTGCCGTTCCTGGGTCCGGCTATTATAGCTTCCGTAGCCTATATGGACCCTGGGAACTTTGCCACGAATATTCAAGCCGGTGCGCAATTTGGATATTTGCTGGTTTGGGTAATCGTTTCCAGTAATCTGATGGCAATGCTGGTCCAATCCTTGGCAGCCAAATTAGGGATCGCCACCGGAAAAAATCTGGCCGAGATGATGCGCGATCATTATCCATCGTGGGCACGCTATGTAATGTGGGTCATGATGGAGTTGGTGGCAATGGCAACCGATCTGGCCGAATTCCTTGGCGCTGCTCTGGGTATCTACCTTCTCTTCCCGAGGTTTTTTCAGGGGTTAGGGGTTCTCACCGGATTACCCGATTTGTTCCTCCCCGCAGTCTTGATGGGAATCTTAACCGTATTTACACTTTTATTACAGCACAAGGGTTTCCGGCCGTTAGAAGCTTTGATCACTGCTTTGGTTGGGGTTATCGCGATTGCTTACTTGATTGAAACCATACTTGACCGCCCTGATTGGGCTCAGTTAGCTTTACATGCTGTTACTCCACAATTTGCCGGACCAGAAAGCATATTACTCGCCGCGGGTATCCTTGGCGCGACGGTCATGCCGCATGCTATTTTCCTTCATTCCAGTTTGACCCAAGGGCGTATCAAAACACGAGACCCGCAAAAAGTCAAAAAGTTATTCCATTTTGAACTGATCGATGTGCTGGTGGCTATGTCGGTAGCCGGCTTGGTCAATGCGGCTATGTTGGTTATGGCTGCAGCAACCTTTCATTCAAGCGGTATGACCAATGTAGGATCGATCGAACAGGCATACCTTACCTTGCAGCCGTTACTTGGGCCGGCAGCCGGGACCGTGTTCGCCATTTCCTTATTGGCTTCAGGATACTCTTCTTCAACGGTGGGAACAATGGCCGGACAGGTAATGATGCAGGGTTTTGTCCACTTCAAGATCCCAACCTGGGTACGCCGGATGATGACCATGCTGCCGGCTTTTATTGTGATCGCTATGGAGTTAGATCCAACCCGGACATTGGTCATCAGCCAGGTAGTATTGTCCTTTGGTTTACCTTTTGCTATCATCCCATTGGTGGTATACACTTCTCGGAAAGATGTGATGGGTGTATTGGTAAACCAACGGTTAACCACCCTGTTAGCTTGGATCGTGGCAGCGGTTGTTGTCAGCTTGAACCTATACTTACTGTATCAGATAATCTTCGTGGGAGGATAACATGTATAGTCGTATCTTAGTTCCATTGGATGGATCGAATTTAGCGGAGACTGTATTACCTGTGGCAACCGAGATGGCAGGTTACTATAATGCCACTTTGGTATTATTGAACATATTGGAAAAGGATGGATCGGGTACGATCCATGGACAGCGACATCTTTCCACAACCGGGGAAGCATGTGATTATCTTGAAAGCCTGGCGGTTAAGTTACGATCCCAGGGTTTTAAGGTCGAAACCGAGGCACATGAAGCCCGCGAATCGGATGTAGCCCGCAGCATCAGCGAACATGCCCGCGAACTGAAAACAGATCTGATCATTCTATGCGCCCATGGAAATGGAGGCATTCGGGATGTGCTCATCGGCGGGATGGCTCAACAGGTTATTCAACGTGAAACAATCCCGGTACTGTTTATCCGCCCAGAAAAAATGGGGTCTGTTCCACATACTTCATGGAAAACGATCCTGGTCCCATTGGATGGGGCGCCCATGCACGAAACCGTTCTCCCGCATGCCGTTGCCGTAGCCCAAAGGAGTGGGGCGGTGCTGCGGTTATTAACGGTTGTTCCCACGGCTGATACCTTACGGGTAAAAGAAGATGCTGTCCGGCGGGTTCTTCCGGGTTCAATGGGGGTGGCGTTGGATTACTCGGTTGAGGAATCCCAACAATATCTGCAAAAGATCTGTACGGATCTGTCGAGGCAGAAGCTGCTCGCTTCCGGTGTTGTCACCCGGGGTGATGCGACCACCCGTATCTTGGAGACCATAACCAAGGAGCATATAGACCTGGTCATCATGGCGACCTATGGCCATCGCAATTGGGATGCGTTTTGGGAAGAGAGTGTAACCCCCAAAGTGCTGGCCAATTCACCGGTGCCGGTTTTATTCGTCCGGGAAACTAGGGAATGATCCTTTCCTTGCTGAGCAACTATGTTATATTAAACAGTACCCAAACCGGACCGATCGTCCGAAAAGGGTTCCAGCCATAAATGTGCTAACGAAAAACGGAGAAGATCTCATGGCAGCCAATCGAATTATCTTAAACGAGACTACTTATTTTGGTCCCGGCAGCCGCAGTGTTCTCGCTGACGAGGTGAAACAACGCGGATTTATCAAAGCACTTGTGGTAACCGATAAAGACTTGATCAAGTTCAAGGTGACCCAACTGGTTTTGGATGTTCTGGATCATGCCGGCATCCTTTATGATATTTACGATGAGGTAAAACCCAATCCGACGGTTGAGAATGTTCAGAATGGGATACTCGCTCTCAAAGCATCACAAGCCGATTTTTTAGTCGCAGTTGGCGGGGGCTCATCCATTGATACCGCTAAAGCGATGAGCTTGATCGCCACCAACCCGGAATTTGCGGATGTAAGATCGCTTGAGGGATTTGGACTAACCAAACATGCTCCAATGCCGCTGATTGCCATTCCCACAACTGCCGGTACCGCCAGTGAAGTGACCAC
>DATMYN010000273.1:0-5754 GCA_035560875.1 Longilinea sp.
GATCAGTTGGTAAATCAACGACCAAAGAACTGGTAGCCCAGGTGCTCAGCCAACGCTATTGCACGCTGAAGAGCCCCGGCAACCTCAATAATGAGATCGGCCTGCCATTATCCATCTTACGGCTTGGCGCCGGTTACGAGCGGGCCGTGCTGGAGATGGGTTTCTATACCCCCGGTGAAATCTCCTTCTTGTGCGATATTGCCCAACCCCAGGTGGGGATCATAACCAATGTTGGCACCGTTCACGCTGAAAGGGCGGGCTCGCAAGAAGCCATTGCCCGTGGAAAATCAGAGTTGGTACAAGCTCTCCCACCTGCCCCGGAAGGTACTGCCATCCTTAATTATGACGATCCGTGGGTTGCCCCGATGGCAGCCCAAACCAAAGCCAAAGTGCTGATGTACGGAATGGATCCGAAAGCCGACCTGTGGGCATCCGATGTCGAATCCTTGGGATTGGATGGGATCCGCTTCCAATTGCATTATCAAAATGAAGTTTTACACCTCCGGGTGCCCTTGATCGGCCAGCATTCCGTACACACGGCATTACGGGCCGCGGCAGCCGGTTTGGTCGAAGGTCTGACCTGGGGTGAGATCATCCATGGTCTGCAGGAAGGTCATTCTCAACTCCGAATGGTGGCTGTCAGGACGAAATCTGGGGCGCTGTTAGTAGATGACACCTATAACGCCTCCCCTGAGTCAACTATGGCAGCCCTCAACTTGTTGAATGAGCTTGATGGGCGTAAAATTGCCGTTCTTGGAGATATGTTGGAGTTAGGTCCCTACGAGCGGCAAGGTCATGAAATGGTGGGGGTGCGCGCCGCCGAGATCGTTTCTCAACTAATTGCAGTAGGTGAACGCAGCAAAATGATCGTTGAGGCTGCCCGGCAAGCGGGTCTATCAGCCCAACATATCCTCTGGGTTCCTGATGCGCTGGCTGCTGTTGATGCGCTTGGGAATATCTTACGGTCTGACGATGTTGTCCTGATCAAGGGTTCGCACGGCTTGCGCATGGACCGCATTACAACCGCTTTAGAGGTGAATTCATGAAAGAAACTTCGCTGGCCCTGGCATTAGCCGTGTTCAGTTTTATGGTCGCGGTTATTTGGGGTGGTCCACTCATCCGTTTATTGAAGCAGCTCAAGATCGGTAAATTGATCCGAGTTGAAGGCCCGGAAAGTCACGTTACCAAAATGGGAACCCCCACAATGGGCGGCGTGATGATCCTGGTGCCCGTCCTTTTCCTTACCATCCTCTTGAATTTCGCTTCCCTGCTGGGTTTGAATGTCCTCGGGCGTTCGGTCTTGCTGCCTATGATCGTTATGATCGCCTATGCAGTTTTGGGCGCATTCGATGATTGGGAAGGTATCCGCGGCCCACGGCGCGGCTTGGGCATGCGTGCCCGCACCAAATTCATGCTGCAGATCTTCCTCGCCATTGGTGTGGCGTTTGCGCTTAAATACATCCTCGATGCCCCGGAAATGTACTGGCCGGGTATCGAAGTTGAGATCCCCTTAGGGGGTTGGTATATCCCCATTGCAGTATTCATCATTGTCGGCATGTCAAATGCCGTCAACCTCACCGATGGGCTGGATGGGTTGGCCGGTTTGATCGCGGCCACCGCCTTTGCCACCTACGGGGCAATCGCCCTGCTGCAAGGCCAGGTCTTTATCGGCCGTTTTTGCTTCACCCTGGTGGGTGCGTTGTTTGGCTTCTTATGGTTTAACGTCCATCCGGCAGAGCTTTTCATGGGTGATACCGGATCATTATCATTGGGAGCTGTTTTGGCTGTTGTCGCCCTCATGACGGGTCAATGGTTGCTGCTGCCCCTGGTAGCGGTTATCCCGGTCAGCGAAGCCATGAGCGACATCCTTCAGGTAGGTTATTTCAAGCTTACCAAGGGTAAAAGGCTCTTTAAAATGGCCCCCCTGCACCATCACTTTGAACTGTTGGGCTGGAGTGAAACCCAAGTCGTCCAACGTTTCTGGTTGGTCGCATTGCTCTTTACGATGTTAGGGATTGCTTTGGCAGTGATATAGATATGAGTGACTGGATGAACCGCCGTGTTTTGATCGTTGGAGCTGCCCGTCAGGGTCAGGCCTTGGGGCGCGCTTTGGCACGCTGGGGCGCCCAGGTAACCCTAAACGATCAACGCCCGGCGGCAGAGCTGGAACCGGTCCGCCAGGCCATGGAAGGGTTATCCGTTCGTCTGGTCGGCGGCGGTCACCCCATCGATCTGCTGGAAAAGACCGATCTCGTCTGTCTTTCCGGCGGGGTACCGCTCAACAATCCATTGGCGGTCGGCGCTGCTGAAAGAGGCATTCCTGTTTCGAATGACACCCAGATCTTCATGGAACTGGTAAAGGCGCCTGTGGTCGGCATCACCGGCTCGGCCGGTAAGACTACCACCACAACCCTGGTTGGCCGAATGGCAAAAGCCGGTGTGGTTGCTCCCCGAAAGGCCTGGATTGGTGGAAATATCGGCAATCCCTTGATCGAGCACGTCGAAGAGATCGCTGAAAATGATCTGGTGGTGCTGGAACTCTCCAGCTTCCAATTGGAACAAATGACCATCTCTCCGTCAGTCTCGGCAGTCATCAACATCACCCCCAACCACCTCGACCGCCATGGGACGATGGAAGCCTACACCGCCGCCAAAGCCCGCATCCTGGATTTCCAAAAACCCACCGATACGGCCGTCCTAAACCGGGATGATACCGGTTCGTGGGGATTGATCGAAAAGGTAAAAGGTTCATTGATCAGTTTTGGCGCCCAATCACCAAAGCCAGGTCAAGCGGGAACCTATCAAAGCGCTGACATGCTGTGGTTCACCAACGGCAAAGATTCAGAAGAGATCATGCCGAAATCTTGGATCGAACTACGCGGCCAGCATAATGTAATGAATGTCCTGGCTGCCAGTGCCATCGCCATGGCAGCCGGTTTGCCGGTGCAGGCTGTTCAAGAAGGGGTGCGCGGCTTCAATGGCGTACCGCACCGGTTGGAACTGGTGCGCGAGTATAACGGCGCCCGCTGGTACAACGACTCGATCGCCACTGCCCCCGAACGGACGATGGCAGCCATCCGGGCATTTGATGAACCCTTGGTGCTAATGCTGGGCGGTAAAGACAAGAACCTGCCTTGGGAAGACCTGGCCCGCCTGGTGCACGACCGCGTTGACCATGTAGTGGTGTTTGGACACGCAGCCGAGAAAATATTGGCAGCGCTTGGCCCCCAAAGCCCAAACCGCAAGCCTTACAGCCTGGTTCATAGCCAGGGTTTACAGCAAGCTGTCCAAGCAGCGGCTGAGGTAGCTCAAACCGGTGATGTAGTCTTACTTTCACCGGGAGGGACAAGTTTTGACGAGTTTAAGGATTTTGAGGAACGTGGAGAGAGTTTTCGATCATGGGTGAACAAACTTTCGTAGCTGAAACCGAAAAAGCTCGCTCCTCGAACCGTCCGGTTCGTTGGAATGTGCGCGGCATCGACCTACCCCTGGTACTCGTGGTGGTAGCCCTGTTCGCATTCGGCTTGGTTATGATCTATGCCTCAAGTCCGCTTTACTCGATCAACGTATTAGGTCAGAACTACGATTATCTGTTTTGGAAGCAGTTGGGATTAGGGATTTTAGCCTTTGGCGTTTGTGCCGCGATCGGTATGATCGATTATCACAAATACCATAAGCTGATGGTACCGATGATGGTAGGCATTATCGTCCTGCTCGCCTTGGTAATTTTCGGTCTGGGTGAATATCGTAACGGGGCTACCCGTACCTTGTTCAACGGCTCCATCCAGCCTTCGGAAATGGCGAAATTGGGTGTGATCGTTTACTTATCCTACTGGCTTTACAGCAAACAGGACAAATTGAACGATTTGACCTTTGGGCTTTTCCCGCTCAGCGCTATCCTGGGCGTTGTCATCGCTTTGATCATCCCCCAGCCGGATTACAGTGCGGCTGTGATGATCGGTGTCTTGGGCATCATGATGTTCTTCTTGGCGGATGGGAACTGGAAGCAAATCGGCATGCTGATCCTCCTTACCGGGGTCCTCGGCGCCTTTGTGCTCTTCTTCACCAGCACCGGCCAGGCCCGGGTTGCCCAATGGGAAACAGCCATGTATAACCCGGCCGAATCGGTGGATCAGATCCGCCTCTCACTGGAAGCGGTAGCCCGCGGCGGGATTTTTGGCTTAGGCTTAGGCAATTCTCGCTCGGTATTCTATGGAATGCCGGTTGCCCCTACCGACAGCATCTTTGCCGTTGTGGCTGAAGATACCGGTTTGATTGGCGGCGTCTTTGTGGTTGGTCTTTTCCTCGTACTTTTATGGCGCGGCTTGGTGATCGCCAAGAACGCCCCTGACCTGTTAGGGAAGATGCTGGCCAGCGGTATCACGCTGTGGATCGTGATGGAAGCCTTTATGAATATGTTATTTGTGGTCGGTATTTTCCCGGTTTCGGGGAATGCCCTGCCATTCATTAGTTCGGGCGGCTCAAACTTGTTGACCGTATTCGCCGGTATTGGCCTGATCCTCAGCGTCAGCCGGCGTTCAAGCAAAGCTACTCCACAAACTCAAGAAGGGAGGTCTAGCCGTGCGGTTGTTGATATGCGCCGGTGGGACAGGCGGGGGAGTGTATCCCGCACTCGCCGTCCTACCTTCACTCGCTGAGGCAGGCGTTCAGGTCTTGTGGGTTGGTGGTGAGGGGGGGATGGAAGCAGACCTGGTACAACGCACCCATGTGCCCTATACGGCCATCCCGGCCGCCGGGCTGCATGGTGTGGGTTTACGCGCCTTGCCCGGTAACATGATGCGTGTCTTCAAAGGAATTAGCGCTGCACGGCGGATCTTGAAAGAGTTCCAGCCCGACGTATTGTTCTACACCGGTGGCTACGTTGCCGGACCCATGGCCGTGGCCGGATGGAAGATCCCCACTTTGTTATATGTACCGGATATCGAACCCGGTTTGGCACTTAAAGGGTTATCGAAATTCTCACGCTGTATTGCCCTTACGGCTGAACCTTCGCGCAAGTTCTTCGCCAACCGCCGCCAGGTGATTACCGGCTACCCCACCCGCCCGGAACTGAAGGGTTGGGACCGGGTTACCGGTCGCAAGACATTAGGCTTGAAAAAAGATGGACCGGTCCTCTTGGTGTTTGGCGGCAGCAAAGGCGCCCGCACCATCAACCGGGCCGTATTGGCATCCGTTTCCGAAATCCTGGAGACGGCCCAAGTTATCCACATCACCGGTCAATTGGATTGGCAAGAAGTGGAAGCAGCCCGGAATACGCTGTCGGAAAGCCACAAAGAGCGCTACCATATTTACCCCTATCTGCATGAAGAAATGGGGGCTGCATATGCCTCTGCCGATCTGGTTGTCTCCCGAGCAGGCGCCTCGTGCCTTGGTGATTTCCCTCTCTTTGGCTTGCCGGCAATCTTGGTACCTTATCCCTATGCCTGGCGTTACCAAAAGGTCAATGCCGGTTATTTGGTAGAAAAAGGCGCCGCTTTACTCTTGGAAGATGAAAAAATGAGTACTCAGCTCTTCACAACCATCCGGAGTTTACTCGCCGATCCGCAGCGGTTGGAAACGATGCGCACCCAAATGCGCCGTCTGGCGGTTCCTGATGCGGCTGACCGGATCGCCGCATTGATCCTCGAGTTGGGTAATGAAAAAAAGGAGGTAAACCAATGATCAGTTTGGTTGTCCTCTTCTGGATGTTCGTGATCCTGTTTGCCGTTATTGGTGGGACACGTGGGCGCACCA
>DATMYN010000274.1:0-6476 GCA_035560875.1 Longilinea sp.
ACCCAAAAAAGATTATATTGAAGATATTCAACAAATGGAAAATTTTTGTATTGAAAGGGGCATTGCCATATCACTGTATGATCTAGTATGGTTGAAAGGAAAAGTATATTTCAACCTGGGCAGATATACGGAAAGTGAAATGTATGCTCTTCAAGCGATCGAAGCCGCCCGGATCCAAAAATTACCCTGGGATGAGCTGTTTGGTTTATCTCTTTTAGCCAGTATTTACCGGCAAGACGGGAAATCGCTTTCAAGGGTAAGCAATGAAATCGATACGGTGGTTAACACCATCAAACGGAATTCCCATAATCTCTTTTTGGAACCATATATCCAGATACTTAGCGATAAGGCAGAGAAACTGACCCACATCGAGTAGCATAGGGAAAATGTCATATATCGAAGAAATCCGTGCTCTAGTAGGTCATAGGCCCCTGATCTTGGTCGGCGCGTTAGTCGTTATCGTCGATGGGCAAAACCGAGTATTGATGCAGCACCGAACCGATGATAATAACTGGGATTTTCCAGGTGGTTTCATGGAAATGGGTGAAACCATCGAAGAGACCGCTAAAAGGGAGGTTTTTGAAGAGACTGGTCTGAAAGTTAGCGAGCTTTCCCTGCTCGATATCTGCTCAGGGAAGGATTATTTTTTTGAATACCCGAACGGTGATCAAGTTTTGGCGGTAGGTGCGGTATTTTTTAGCCGTACTTTTTCAGGAGAGCTGAAAGCGGATGGGATAGAGGGGTCAGAAGTGTGTTTCTTCCCGATCAATCAAATACCAATGGCTGTACTCCGATCGACCCGCTTGGTTTTAGAAAAAATAGCCCCCAAGATCATTGGACAATAGACCAATACAGTATGTGACATTCCGGTTGGTTTGTCAGACAATCAGAGGATGGAAATCACTGGATTTACTTCCATCCACCGCGTATACTCTTCGTCTACGCTGCTATCGCCGCAACCTCCCCCACGTATAACCGTCAATCCATAATAAAGTCCCTCCGGGTTGACACGTTCCATTATTTTCGAAAGGTTTTGTATGGATTGGGCTATCCCTGTAATCATTCTTCAATTGATCTTACTCGAGGGGTTGTTATCCATCGATAATGCCGCCGTTTTAGGGGCTATGGTAACCCACCTGCCGGACGACCGGCCGATCAAATGGCCAACCAGTCTTAAAAAGGTCGGTGATGCGTTACACGGTGTATTAGGGAACCAACGCACCGCCGCGTTACGGGTTGGACTTCTCGGCGCCTACATTGGCCGCGGTTTGATGCTCTTTTTAGCAACCCTGGTAATCCAAAACCCATGGTTAAAGGTCATCGGCGCCATTTACCTCATCCGGTTGGCATTTGATAACCTTGGAATGGCTGAAGCGGGCGATGAAGATGACCATACTCATAAGGTCGACGATTCTACTTTTTGGCGGATCGTCCTCACCATTGAGGTGACTGATCTTGTGTTTAGCTTGGATAACGTGGTGGCGGCAGTCTCACTCTCCGATCGTTTTTGGATCGTGATGCTGGGCGTCGCCATTGGCATCTTGGTGATGCGCTTTGCAGCCGGTATCTTTAGCTATGTTGTCGAGCGCGTACCCATCTTCAAAAAAGCTGCCTACATCTTGGTTTTCAATATTGGTGTTGAACTACTGTTGGAAGATTTAGCCCATATTGAGATCGGGGACTGGACCCGTTTTGGAATTTCAATCGGAACGATCCTTCTATGTCTGGCATACGCATATATTAAGCCACTGCAGCTTCTTAGGCCGGTATTCATTTGGATCGCCCAAGGCTTCTCCAACATGAATGAATTGATCGATTGGGCCTTGGTACCCTTTTTAGGCCTACTAAAATTGTTCTGGAAGGTTATTTCATTTCCCTTCAAACCCAGAAAACCAGGCAAACCCAAACCGCCCAGCACAATACAGGTCGAACTGGAAGAATAACCATTATTCCCTCTTTAACAAAAAAACAGCCCTCCGATTGAAAAACTCAATGGGGGGCTGTTTTTTTTGAATTGCTTAATGCCCGCTCTTTAACAGCATCGGACCCAATAGATCGATCACTCCCCCGAACAACAATTCAACCCACGGAGAAACCGCCACCCACCAGGGAAGGTACAATTTTCGGCGCGGGTGATTGAGCATGAACCACACCCCGCCGGCCACCTGCTTGGAAGTGATGGCAACCCAATCCATATTTAACCGCCGGCCGAATGGACGTTTTTCAATAGAGGTGAAAAACTCCGTTTTGACAGCCCCGGGCAGCAAGATACCAAAATGGATAGCCGAACCGGTCAATTCACGGTGAATGGCGGTCGTAAAGGCATTCAAATACGCTTTGCTGGCAGAATAAACGGCAATACCCTGGTTCGGCAGTGCACCGGCTATAGAACCCACATTGATAATATGTCCATATCCGCTGCGTTTCATCCCCGCCAATGCCAGCAGTGATAACTGTGTAGCGGCGGCGATGTTGACCTGGATCAGGTCATAGGCGGTTTCCCAGGTCATTTCAGACATATAACCATACCAGCCAAAACCGGCGTTATTCACCAAAATATCAATTTTTCCATAAACCGCTTCAGCTGAGGTAAAGAATTCTTGTCGTTTGCTGGGATCGGAAAGATCGGATGGGATACTGGTTACCATACCGCCGGCAGCACGGATCTCGGCTGCCAGGGTATTCAAACGTTCAGCGCGGCGGGCCGTGATGATTACGGATATACCTTTTTCAGCCAGTTTTCGGGCTGTTGCCGCGCCAATACCGCTGCTGGCGCCAGTAACCAGCGCTACCTGGCCGTTCCAATCTTTGGTTTTCATATTTTTTTCAGCGTAAGACTGTTGCCGTTTTCAAAATATGGCTGTTATCGGCATACCAGCGCAGGGTATCTGCGACCGATTCCACTAATGAACGCGGCGAAAAACCCAATTCACGCCGGGCTTTATCCGAGCTTATATCCGAGTTGCTGAATACGGTCTCAAGCGCATAACGCGTGAACTGCGCCTTTGTGCGTGTGATCTTATAGTACAGCGGAGTGAAAAAGGTGATGATATAAGCGAACCAGAAGGGGATGAACAAGGTCTTATTACGGATACCGCTGACCTCTCCCACAATCGAGATGAGCTTTTTAAAACTGATCGGTTCTCCGGAAAGGATGTATACCTCACCCGGCTTGCCTTTTTCCGCAGCCAGGATATGACCGCGGGCAACGTCACGGACATCCACAAAATCGAAGATGCCGTCGATCATGACGCAAAGTTTTTGTTTCAACCAACCCACCATTAGCAGTCCCATCTCCGATTGGCGGTAATCATACGGGCCGATCACCCCGGTGGGGCAGACGATGACTGCATCCATGCCTTCGCGAACGGCTTCCTGAACGGCTACCGAAGCTTCAGCCTTGGTCTGGTCATAAAAACCGGCCGGGTTATTGGTATCGAACTGCACATTTTCCGTGATAGGTTCGCCTTTCGGCGGGCGGGCCAGAGCATGGATGGAACTGGTGTAAACCAGCCGGCGTACTCCAGCTTTTTTCGCGGCGGCTAGTACATTTTTGGTTCCCTGCACGTTGATCTCGCGCAGCAATTCTTCTTTCCCCGGCATGATTGTTACCAATGCGGCCATATGATAGACCAGATCGATATCTTTCATGGCCGGAATCAAACTTTCCGGTTTCAAAATATCACCTTTAACAACTTCCACCGGTAAACCCTTAATAGGTGAGAGATCCTCATCCGGTAAAATCAGGGCGCGCACCTGCTCGCCCCGATTGATCAATTCACGTACCAAAACATTACCCAAATGTCCGGTTGCACCTGTCACTAAGATCATGACTGCCTCCTTTTTAGGCCTTCGACGAGTATGGACATACTTTTCTTGGTTACTTTATCCCAAGCATTGGCATGCGGGTCCATGACCCCTTGCAATAACATGCCCATTGCCAGGGCGACAACGGTTACCGCCGCCAGGTTTGGATCTACCGGAGCCAGGCTGCCTTCTTGTTGGCCGCGCCGGATGATATCGGTGAACATGGCATGGTAATGGCGGTAAGGTTCAATGGTTATCTTCCAAATTTCGGGGTCGCGCAGCGATTGGGTCCAAAACTCCAAAAGCATCGGTAATCTTCCACTGCCGACCTGGAAAACATCACGGGTCAAGCCGGCCATCTCCACCAACCCATCCGGGACATTCCCGGCCATGGATAAGGCATTCGCCATCTGCTTATCCAAACCGCCTAACCAGCGGTTCAGGATGGCCATAAAAACAGCTTGTTTACTGGGAAAATGGTGGTAAAAAGCGCCTTTACTGACACCGGCCGCGCTGCATATCTCTGCCACGCTGGCTGCATCATAGCCATGGCTGGAGAATAATAATTCTGCTGAATCCAGGATCTTGCTTTGGGTTTCTTCGCTGCGCTGCTGCATGGGCACCTATGAATAAAAACCGACTAGTTGGTTTGTTTTTATCATGCCGAAATAGGGTAGTCAATATGACCTGGTTCATATCTTATTTCCGGAGGTCATATGCTAAAATAACATTGCTGAGGCAATCCAATTTCTCCCCGGAGAGTTTCCCATGATCCGTATCAACGGTCCACATTTTATCGACGATCAAGGCCGCCAGTTGATGCTGCGCGGCGTAAACTTGAGCGGCAGCGCCAAAGTTCCCTATACACCTGACGGGGCAACTCATATTTTTGAGGGATTTTTTGATCATCGCCAGGTATCTTTTGTGGGTAGGCCTTTTCCATTAGAAGAAGCCGATGAGCACTTTAGACGTCTACGCAGTTGGGGGTTGACCTTTTTGCGATTTCTAACCACCTGGGAAGCCGTTGAACATGCTGGACCGGGAAAATACGACGAAGAATATTTGGATTACCTGTACAAAGTGGTCAAAAAAGCCGGTGAGTATGGGATTACATTGTTCATCGATCCGCACGAAGATGTGTGGAGCCGGTTTTCCGGCGGAGACGGCGCCCCAGGCTGGACGTTTGAAGCTGCCGGTATGGATATAACCGGGTTCAAAGCTACCGGGGCAGCGATAGTGCATCAAACATTAGGCGATCCCTTTCCGCGCATGATCTGGGCTTCTAATAACAGCAAATTAGCAGCAGCCACCATGTGGACGCTCTTCTTCGCCGGGAAAGATTTTGCTCCGCAATGTAAGGTGGATGGAAAATCCATACAGGATTATTTGCAAAGCCATTACATCGCAGCCATGCGGCAAGTTGCGCATCGGTTAAAAGAATTCGACCATGTGATCGGTTACGATACATTAAATGAGCCCTCGACCGGGTATATTGGGATCACGGATTTCAATGCTCCGCCCGGACGGGAGATGATCGGTCCCACCCCCACCGTGCTGCAAAGCATGGCGCTGGGAGATGGAATTTCACAACCGGTGCAGTACTGGAAGCGTGATATGCTGGGCGGGATCAACCGCCAGCAGGTCGATCTGACCAATCAAGAAGGACGGCGGGCTTGGCTAGAGGGGAAAGCGTGTATTTGGCGCCAGCACGGGGTTTGGGACGTGGACGCCAATGGAAAACCGGTAGTACTTAAGCCTGATTATTTTTCAAGCGTGAACGGGAAAAAGGTCGACTTTGTACAAGATTATTTGCTCCCCTTCTGGAACCGCTATGCCGGTGAGATCCGCAAAGAGAAAAAGGATGCGATGATCTTTGTGGAAGGGGCACCCGGGGAAGGTATTCCCACCATCGGAGAAGCCGACCTCACGAATATTGTCTTTGCCGGCCATTGGTACGATGGCATCACTTTATTTTTCAAACGCTTTATTCCCTTCATGGGTATGGATTTCTTCAAGGTAATACCGTTGATCGGAGTAAACAAGATCAAGAAGAGTTTTGTTGCCCAGATGGCGCATTTCCGAACTCTGGCCGATGAAAAACTACGCGGCGCACCGGTAGTGATCGGAGAATTTGGTATTCCCTACGATCTGAATGGGGCAAAAGCGTATCGTAACGGTAATTTCACTGATCAGATCAATGCTATGGCGCGTTCCATGGCACCCATGGAAGCCAATCTGCTTAATTTTACGATCTGGGATTACACGCCAGATAATACCAACGAACGCGGGGATAAATGGAATGGGGAAGACCTGTCCATTTTCAGCCGGGACCAGCAAAAAGATGCCCAGGATATCAACAGCGGCGGACGGGCGTTGGAAGCAGTTCTGAGGCCGTATCCGATGGCAACAGCCGGCAGCCCCACCCATATCGCTTTTGACCATCATAGCGGCCGGTTTGAATTTACTTACACACACGATCCCAAAATATCGGCTGCGACGATCGTGTATGTACCAAATTTCCAATATCCAAACGGTTATCAGGCGGTGGTGAGCGATGGGGAATACAAGACCGATACAGGGTCGCAGCGCTTGGAATACCGCCATTCATCCAGCCAAGCGGAACATACGATCACTATTACCCGTAAATAAATAAGTGGAAAGGTTATAGT
>DATMYN010000275.1:0-3335 GCA_035560875.1 Longilinea sp.
GTGCTATACTAATGATCACATATTCATTTTCCTGACAATTGTATTGAATTCAGTCCCTCCAGGAGCTACCATGTCTGAGATCAAATTTGAAATCGTGAAAAAATTCGGTGTCTTATCCCAAAACGAGAACGGTTGGGCAAAAGAGCTCAACCTGGTTAGCTGGAACGACCGCCCGGCTAAATACGACATCCGCGAATGGGCGCCCGACGGCCAAACCATGAGCAAAGGCGTGACCCTGACAAAAGAAGAAGTAAAAGCCTTACGGGATGTGTTGGCAACGCTTGATCTTACCTAATGGGGAAATGTCTGACAATTGCCAATCCGAATCATGTATAATCTCTGTATAGACTTTTACATGTCATATTCGGGTTGACGGCATGCTTAAAACCGATCGGCAAAAAACCTTATTACTGCTTTTTCTGGTCATACTGGCGGTGCTGTTAATAGCCCCTAGTCTGACCGATTTACAATTGCAGCCCGGTCAACCACTTCCGCCTGGGGTAAATGAACAACCGCTTACGCAAGAGGCATCACCATCCACAACCTTTGAACCGGCTGCTTATTCTGTCCTGAAAGGCTTTCTTTCCCTATTATTTGTCCTGATCACTCTCTATCTTTTTTTCAACCTCATCCTGCACCTCGATTGGAAACATTCGATCCGGGCTGTATTGATCCTCATCGCCATAGCCGCCCTCATCATTGCCATCCCGCGGCCGTCCTTGGATCTCTCCCCAAATCAAAACACCAATCCGATGGGTATCCCAACCCAGGCAAACCCGGAATACCTGCCATCCCCTTTGGGTTCTCCGCCGCAAGCATTGGTCTGGGTGGTGGTGGTCGGGCTGGCTGCCATCGGCACGCTCGGCCTGGCATGGTGGCTGACCCGAAAGCGCCATCCACTCCCGGCAGTTGACCCGATCGGCGCTCAGGCTTTTTCTGCCCTGCACGCCCTTGAAAGTGGAGAGGACCTCAACAACGTCATCATGCGCTGCTACCTCGAAATGAGCCGGATCCTTCAACAGGAACAAGGTCTAGAACGCCCCGAGACCATGACAGCTGCTGAATTCGAAGAATTCTTAACCCTACGCGGCATCCCGGAAGGTCCCGTCCGGCAGCTTACCCGCCTGTTTGAAAAAGCCCGCTACAGCGATTTACAGCTTGATGCGCATGATAATGAAATGGGGTGGAATTGCCTGACGGCAATTTCCACCTTTTTCCGGCAAGGGGAGAAAAATGGATCGGTCTAGAGCCAACCGTATGCTCCTCTTCCTTCTTTCAGCTTCTATTTTGATTGCCCTGGTGGTCCTATTCCACGAATTTTGGATGACAACCATTGTCAATCCCTTAGTGGTTTTCTTGTGGGATATCATCCGTATCTTCATGAGCATCGATCAAATTTTCTTTTTCGTTGCTCTCATTTTCCTGTTTTTTTTCTTGCTGCTGCGTATCTTGCCGCACCGACCATTAAAACCCAATCCACAGGATCTTAATCCCACTTTTTCGCACACGCGCGGTATGCCCTATTGGAGATCGCTTTTTCTGACCGCCGCGCTCGAACCGGATCAGGATGAGTTTTTACAGCAAAGGCTGTTGGATCTGACCGTTGCCTCCGTTATTTCCAAGGAGAAAGTCGCCGAAACCGAAGCCCGGCGCTGCGTCAATGAAAACACCTTGGGGTTACCCGAGGTAGTTTATTCCTATCTGGTCCACTTACCGTCTAAAAATCAAACCGGTTTCCCCCAGATAGGCGCCTGGTTGTACCGCAGAGCTTCCAAACTCATGCAGGCATGGCGGAACCATCAGATCCATTCGCAACAAGAAAAATTAATCCAGTTACTTACCTGGTTGGAAACCTATTTGGAGATGAATTATGACAAACAAGATTGATCCAGAGCTTTCAATCGAACAAGTCGCCACATTATCCGAGCAGATCATTCAAGAGGTTGAAAAAGCCATCGTTGGTAAAAGAGAAACCTTGCAGAAGATACTGGCTGCCTATCTGTGCGCCAGTGGGCACGTTCTGCTGGAGGATAACCCCGGTCTGGCGAAAACCCTGATCGCTAACTCTTTCGCCACCGCACTCGGGTTAGAATTCAAGCGAATCCAGTTTACCCCAGACTTGTTACCGGGAGATATCACCGGCGGTTATATCTTTGACAGCAGTAAAAATGCATTTCAACTCCGTAAAGGACCGATCTTTACCAATATCCTCCTGGCGGATGAGATCAACCGGGCATCACCTAAAACTCAATCCGCTTTACTCGAAGCCATGCAAGAGTTCCAGGTAACCCTGGAAGGGGAAAGCCTTCCCCTACCGCTGCCCTTCATTGTTGTCGCCACGCAAAATCCGGTGGAATATGAAGGTACTTTTCCCCTGCCCGAAGCCCAATTGGATCGCTTTATTATCAAGTTATCGGTCGGATATCCAACGGTGGAAGAGGAACAAGAAATTCTGCAACGGCGTACCAAACGCAAACAAGATCCGATCATCCTCTCAGCAGTGATAAATGCATCCCAGTTTGTCGCCATGCGCCAGGCAGTAGAAAATGTTTATGTTCACCCCGACGTGGAACGGTATATCGTCAATTTGGTCGCAAGGACACGCAACAACCGCCAGGTGATTGTCGGGGTCAGCCCGCGTGGCTCGCTGGCTTTGCTCAAATTATCGCGTGCCTGGGCAGCCTTGCACGGACGCGCCTTCGTCCTTCCGGATGATGTGAAATCGCTGGCCAAGTCCGCTCTGTGCCACCGCATCATCCTGGAACCCAGCTTATGGGGATCCAAATCAGCCGAAACTTCGGTGATCGACGAAGTAATCCATTCCGTACCCGTTCCGGTCATTCACCTGGAAAATGAAAAGTAAGGCGCTTTTTATCGCTTTTTTGATCATCGGGTTGTTGATCGCTGCTCTGATCAACCGCCGGGGTGATCTGGCCTTGTTAAGCCTACCCTTCCTCACGTACCTGATGACGGGATTTTTCCTGACCCCGGGCAGGGTGCGGGTAAAAGTCGTTCGTTCTTTTGACCGTCCAAGCGCTCCGGCCTTCACCCCTATTCGGGTGATACTCACCATAACTAATGAAGGTGCGGCTATTAAGGACATAAGGATAAGGGATGTAATTCCGGATGGGATTGAATTGGTGGAAGGAAAAGCACAGGAGGTTGTTTCTTTATCGGAAAAGGAAACGATAAACTTGTCGTATACCTTCAAAGCCCCGTGCGGTACCTACTCCTGGGAAGAAATACAAACCACATCATCCGATCCGTTGGATCTGTTTCCTTCAACCCTGTTTTTTTCAGCAGCGGGTGATTTTTTGGTGTGGCCAGGCGGGACA
>DATMYN010000276.1:0-2237 GCA_035560875.1 Longilinea sp.
GGAGTATCAAGGAATTCCTTTAGAATAAGCCTGAAGATATCCGGATCATCCAGCATTATAAAGTGTCCGGATTTTTTAAAACGCTCAATGCGTGCTTCCGGTATACCTTTTTGAAGGGCTCTCCATTGACCTGGGCTTACAATTCGATCCCGTTCACCAAACATACCCATTACCGGGATCTTGATCCGGATCAATTCATTGCTCAGGTTTGTCCGCCGTAAAGAGGCTATGCTGGTGAGAAAGGATTGCAGCGTGGTTTGCGAAAGGCCGCGGTCCATCATCTCTGAAAAACGCGGGTCGCGGCAAATGTGGGGAGATGCCAGTCGCATGGTAGCCCGGAATAATCCCATAAAGTGGAACAAAAGCCAGGCGATCGGTCGCAACCCGGCAAATTTGAGGGGTAAAGCTAATGATTTCCCTTCGATGGGAGAACCAACTACGGTAACCTTTTCAACCCGATGGGGAATGGTAATAGCGGCTGCCAGACCTACCGTTCCGCCCATACTGTGACCAACCAGGGGCGCGCTGGCGATACCGAGTTGTTCCATAAATTGGTCCACCAAAGACACAAAATCGCTCACCGAGTAGGTTCCCTGTTTCTTACCCGATTCGCCAAAACCCCAAAAATCAACGGCATAGGTTCGATAATACCGTCCCAGATATGTCATCGACTCTTGCCATAAACCCCAAGAGCCAAGCCAGCCATGTAACAAAATAACGGGCTTCCCGCGCCCGTATACCTCGTAGTGAAGTACCCCTCGATCAGTCGTGATGGATGACATCCGATGTGGTTACTCTAGCCCGGATCAAGATTTTTGGTTAAGCTCATCCGTGATGCTGAAAAGAAGCTCAAGCAGGACATTCTTAACATCTTGCTTTTTGGTTGAGATACACGGGAGGCATTTCACATTGGGGTCAAGGCGTAAGGCTAAACGCAGATCGCCGATCTCCCAAGCTTGTTCCAGGTCTTGCTTATTGGCGGCCACGACATAGGGTGTGGGAGAGTAAGCCCGGAACGTTTCCAGGATGCGGCGGGCCTCACGGAATGTCTCAGGGCGGGTGCTGTCTACCATTACGATGAAACCTAGCATACCCTCTGAAAGGATCTCCCACATAAAATCAAACCGCCGTTGACCAGGGGTACCGAATAAATAGAGAACAAGATCTTCATCGACGGTAATGCGGCCAAAATCCATAGCCACCGTAGTGGTTTCTTTAACCTTTTCGGCTTCGGCAGTTATCTTACGCTCGGTAGACACAACATCGATCTCACTAACCGATCGAATGAATTCGGTCTTTCCGGCATTAAAAGGGCCAGTAACTACTATTTTGACCGTCTGCATAAAAGGTCCCTCATCCGTCAGGTTAATTAATTGAACGGATACGTGTAATGAGCTTTGTCAATAAGGAATTTTGCTCATCACGGCTGCGAGAAGCCAAGAAGCTGCCTTCAGGCAAGAGCGGTGCTCCACCAGGGCGAACGATCTCCACCACCCCGGCTTGAAGCAGGCTGTAAACAACGCGACGTATCTCGAGTTCGTTTAATCTTGTTGCGCTTGCAACTTGACGCATGGTGTTCTTTGGGTTGACAAAGGAGACCACACGCCATTCTTCAACACTCAGATTCAGGTTACGGATATTAGCCCCAGGCCGTTCGACAAATTTTAATGCCATATCCAGGCTTGGGATTTCTTCTTGTAACTGCTCCCACTCACGTAATTGGCGGGAACCTTCAATGATGAGGTTTTCCAGATCGATCCGAACGGGGATCTTCGAATCCAGCGCCAGGTCATCGGTTTCAAAATGGAAGAAACCCTCCACCCAGGCAAAAAGACGCCGGACGATATCCACAAAATAGGATTGCAGGCTGTCGAGAACGTCATCCTGGGTGATATAACCGGCATTGATCAATAACAGTCCCAGTTCTTTGTCGGCCATTTTCGAAGAACGCTCGATCATGATGCGGTACTGGGCATTGCTGATCTTCTTGTTGCGCATCAGAATTGCGGGGAGACTGGCATCTTCCTGGCCTAATTGAGCAAAACTAAGCTTGCCATCCAAGAAGGAGACGCGCGCAATATCACTGGGGCCTTCAATCACCAGTGTACCCGTTTTACACGCCAGGTTGATCAAGTTCAACAGCTGGGTAAATGAGAAATCACGCAAGTTACCACGTAAAGCCATGTTGCTGCACCATTTTAATAATAGCGTTCTGAAGTGATTATACAAGCTATAAG
>DATMYN010000277.1:0-6150 GCA_035560875.1 Longilinea sp.
CCGCCTTCCTCGCCGGGGGCCAGCGTATCCCACAGGGTGGCAGCCAGGGCCAATAAAGCCCGGTGCTGGTCGCGGCGGAGCTGGCGCTCGCTGACGGCCAGGTTGGCGGCCAGGTCCGGCATGGATATGCCATCCACGTAACGCTGGCGTAAAATCAGGTACGGACGCCATTCCGGCAGGCTCGGGTTCATCTCCTTGCCGGGTGGGCGCAGTTTTTCAATGGCTTCTTCGAAGGCGCGGCGGATATGGTCGCCCTTGGCACCGGTGAAGGATGAGGGTACCTTGATCAACTGGTTGGTAAGCGGGTGGGTTTCCAGGGCGGCGTAATCGTAGAGATTATTGGCCATGAATTTGACCCAACCTTCAAAAGCAATGCGATCGATCATAGTGTGTCCAAACTGTGTCCGCTATCTGTCCTTAGGTGCATTGGTATGTTAAACTGGTCTCATTATAATTACTTTTACAGGTTGTATACCCATTTTCAAGAAAAGGAGAAGTATTATGCCTAGCAAGAAGTTATCTTGGTTGATCTTAGCTTTGGTATTGGTCTTCTCGATGGTTCTGGCCGCTTGCGGTCCTGCAGCCACCGAAGAAACAACTACCGAAGTAACCACTGGTGAAACCACCGGTGAAGAAGCTGTAGTCCCCGCTGATTACACCGGTACGGTTGAGGTGTTCTCATGGTGGACAGGTGGTGGTGAGGCCGCTGGTCTCGAAGCCATGATCGCTGTCTTCAATACAGCTTATCCCAACATTGAATTCGTCAACTCGGCCGTAGCCGGTGGCGCTGGTACCAATGCACGTGCCGTACTGGCCACCCGCTTGCAGGCTAGTGATCCCCCCGATAGCTGGCAGGGTCACGCCGGGCAGGAATTGATCGGCACCTACGTAGCTGCCGGCCAGATCGAACCCCTCAATTTCCTGTATGAACAAAATGGTTGGCTGGATGTTATGCCCGCAACCCTCATCCCGCTCATCAGCCTGGACGGTAACATCTACTCGGTGCCCGTGAACATTCACCGCGCCAATGTGATGTGGTACAACCCCACCGTTCTTTCTGACGCTGGGATCGATCCCGCTTCCCTGACCACGATCGATGCCTTCATCGCCGCCCTGCAGACTCTGCGCGACGGTGGAATGGAATCCCCGCTGGCCATGGGCGAGCAATGGACCGCCATGCACCTGATGGAAACCGTCTTCTTAGCCACCCTCGGCCCCGATGCCTACAACGGCTTGTGGGACGGAACGACTGACTGGGCCGGCGCCGAAGTAACAGCTGCCATCGAGAACTATGCTACTATTTTGGGCTATGTCAACTCGGATGCCTCTGCCTTAACCTGGCAGGATGCCTCCCAATTGGTGACCAATGGCGACGCCGCCTTCAACGTAATGGGTGACTGGGCCGAAGGTTACTTCAAGGAACTTGGTTTGTCTCCGGATAACGGCACCGATTTCGGTTGGATGCCCGTACCTGGTACCCAAGGCTCCTTCCAATTCCTCAGCGACAGCTTCGTGCTGGCCGTTGGCGCCCCGGATCGCGATGCAGCCATTGCTTGGTTGACCACCTGCGGTTCCCGCGAAGGTCAAGATGCCTTCAACCCCGTCAAGGGTTCCATCCCCGCCCGCTCAGATGGTGATGTAAGCCTGTACGACACCTATCTGCAGTCAGCCATGGCTGACTGGGCTGCCGACACCATTGTTGGTTCCTTGACCCATGGTGTGGTTGCCAATGACTCCTGGAAGACCCTGATCAACGATGCATTGGGCGTCTACCTGACCGACACGACCGCCGTGGAAGCATTCCAGACCTCTCTGGTAACCGCTTGCCAATCCGCTGGACCGTGCCAGTAATCTGACCTTTCTGACTGGTTTTTGCCCCCGCAAGTTGGGGGCAAAAACCTTTATTGGAGAACAGGTGCTACATGCGCAGTAAAAAAGAAGCCTGGCTGTCCTTCCTCCTGGTGCTGCCAACCATTTTAGCGATTGGCATTTTCGTGTATGGGTTTATTCTGTGGACGATGCGTGTGTCCATCAGCCAGTGGACAGGCCTGCTCCCCGATTACACATTTGTGGGGTTTGAAAATTACATTTATCTGTTTTCAACGGCTCGCTTCCAGATCGATATTACCAATACACTGATCTTCACGGCGGTCTTTATGACCGGTGCGATCGGTTTGGGATTTTTCCTGGCGGTGCTATTAGACCAGGGTCTTAAAGGTGAGGCCTTTTTCCGCAGTTTGTTCCTCTTCCCGATGGCGATCTCTTACATCGTTACCGGTGTTGTCTGGCGTTGGTTGATGAACCCTGCCCAGGGTGACCGCATCAGCGGTTTCAACTTGTTATTCCACAACCTGGGACTAGACTTTTTGATCAACCGGTGGCATACAACACCCGGCTGGGGGATAGCCTTTATTGCCATCCCGGCTATCTGGCAGCTTTCGGGCTATACCATGGCCCTCTATCTGGCCGGCTTGCGCGCCATCCCCGACCAACTGCGTGAGGCTGCCCGGGTGGATGGGGCGACCGAGTGGCAGATCATGCGCTATGTGATCCTGCCGCTGCTCAAACCGGTTACCCTTTCGGCTGTCATTATCATCGGGCATATGTCGTTGAAAGTCTTCGATCTGATCGTGGCGGTGGCAGGCAAACAGTTGGCGCTGGATGTGCCGGCGATCAACATGTGGCAAACCACCTTTGATGGATATTATTTTGGCGTAGGTGCGGCTATTGGCGTTCTGCTGCTTCTGAGTGTAGCGCTGCTGATCATTCCTTACATCATCTATACCCAGAAAGGTGAGGCAAACCAATGAACAGCCGCTTTGCCTATCGACGCAAGAATTGGCTTTATATACCGCTCATCATGGCGGCGGTCTTCTACCTCATTCCGTTATATCTGATGCTGGCAACCGGGTTCAAAGGGTTTGAAGAGATCAACCTGAGGACCATGTGGGCGCTTCCGCACGGTTTGCATTTGGACAACTTCATTGAAGCCTATACTGTCCTTTCCCCGTATCTGCTGAACAGCTTGAATATGGTTTTCCCGGCGGCCATCATCTCCTCGGTGCTGGGTTCGATCAACGGCTATTTGTTATCCAAGTGGAAATTCAAGGGCGCCGATACCATTTTCTTGCTGATCTTGTTCGGGATGTTCATCCCGTACCAAAGTATTTTGATCCCGCTGGTCGAATTCATGACCCGCATCGGCTTGTACGGCAGCCTGCCCGGGTTGGTGCTCACGCATGTGGTCTATGGACTGCCCATTACCACGCTGACCTTCCGCAATTATTATTCCGGCATTTCCAACGAGCTGCTCGAAGCGGCCAAGGTGGATGGGGCCGGGATGCTGCGCATCTACTGGAGTATCCTGCTGCCCATCTCCATCCCAAGCTTTGTGGTGGTGTTGATCTGGCAGTTCACGCAGGCCTGGAACGACTTTTTGTTCGCGGTGGTGCTGACCAGCTCGCGCAGTTGGCCGATCACCGTGGCGCTGAATAACATGGCCGGCAGCCAGATCATAGCCTGGAATGTGCAGATGGCCGGTTCGCTCATTACCGCCCTGCCAACCTTGATCGTTTATATCTTCCTCGGCCGTTACTTCCTACGCGGCATGATGGCCGGGGCGCTTAAAGAGTAAGCTTCTTGGTGACTCCTCCTTCTTCAGACTCTCCTCCCAGATCATCCGGCTGGGAGGAGAGTGGTTTTAATGGGGGCGGTGGTCTGAAAATACGCACAAGGATCACACGGGGTTGATTTGTAAGGGCGAAGCATGTGGAGCAGAGCATATTCTTTGGAAACATGCCTTTCAGCCACATGCTTCGCCCCTACGGGTGGATTGGATTAATGGATGTATATGGAGAGGCCCCCCAGAACCGGATCAGGGGTGGACACATGGGTCATTCCATGCAAAAGTAATTACACACGTAGATTTCATTGATTTTCTAGTACAATTTATGCCAATGGACACTGCTGAAAACATTACACCGCTGCAGCGCGCCGCGACTGCCTTACGCTTTACCCGCTCCAGTTATTTCCTGCTGTCGCTGTTCCTCACCATTATTGCCCTGATCCTGGTGGTATGGTGGCCGCTGGCGCAGGATTACCTGGCGACCGCCGATCCGACCATTCCCTTGTGGAAACAGATGGATTGGCTGCTGGTGGGTATTTTCCTGGTCATGACCCTGCTGATCATGGCCGGGGCGGATATCAAGCGCGATGCCTGGATGGTGCTGGTGGGGCTGGCGGGCGGGTTAGCCATCGAAGGCTGGGGCACACAGACCCTGTTGTGGAGCTATTACACGGCGGAGCGGCCGCCCTTATGGATCATCCCGGCCTGGCCGATCGCCACCCTGGCCATCGACCGGCTCACGCGACTGCTGGATGCCTTGCTGCCACAGCTAAGTGAAAAAGTGGAAAAGACCCTGCTGGGGGTGACCTTCGGCGGGTTTTATGTGCTTATGTTGTTCTTTGTCTGGCCGACATTGGATAAATCCCTGACCATTTTAGCGCTCATCGCCTGCGCCCTGCTGCCCTTTACACCCGCCAGCCGGCGCACCATGCTGTTCACCTTCCTGGCCGGGTCGGCCTTGGGCTATTTTTTGGAAGTTTGGGGCACCACGCGCGCTTGCTGGACGTATTACACCATGCAAACCCCGCCCTTCTTTGCCGTGCTGGCGCACGGTCTGGCCGCAGCCGCTTTTTGGCGCATCGGGCTTTTGGTCAAACGCCTGCTGGCGCCTTTGTATCACATGATATTCAAACCGGCATCATTGCGTTCGGCTTGAGAGTAGAGATAGATGATGTAGGGGAAAACCTTTCATATCCGTAGGTTTTTTGTAAACCAACTATTAGTTCTCACCGCTTCCTGGCGGTAGTGTTTGTGTTAGACTGAGGAAAACACTATGGCTACATTTACAACCCGTTTGTACCAATCAAAGAGTGATTACCGTCTGATGACCGATCTGCTGGCCGAATGGCTGGCGGTGCACGGCCCGCCGGCCTATGTGACCAGCGCCGAGATGGATTGGTGGCGCACGCGCGCCATCGGCAAGGGTACGCTCAACAATACGCGCCTGTGGTTTGACAGCATGGGCAGGCTGGCCAGTTATGCCTGGATGAAAGGTGATAATTTAGACCTGCTCTCACACCCGGTGCGCCGGGCCGCCGAGCAGGAGGTGATCGCTTGGGCGGAAGAAAAGGTGCACAGCTTGCCCGCCGATGAACAAGGCTTGCACCGCTTGAACACCTGGTGCCTTACCCAAGATACCTCCCGGCATACCTTGCTGACCCGTTTGGAATACCAGCGCACGGAAGACCATTACAATTTCTACTACTGCGGCTTGGATGAACCACTGCCCCAGCCCCCGCTGCCGCATGGTTATACCCTGCGCCCGCTCAAAGGGCCGGAGGAATTCCAAGCACGGGTGGATGTGCACCGGGCAGCTTTTGATCCCTCTTCCTTTACTCTGTATAAATTCCGTCAGATGACCCATATGCCATCCTATAAGATGGACCTGGACTTGGTGATCGAAGCCCCCGGCGGGGCGCTGGCGGCTTTCTGCCTGCTGTGGTGGGATGAGCGCAACCTGCACGGGGCGCTTGAGCCGATGGGGGTGCATCCCAATTACCGCGGCCTGGGGTTGGCAAGAGCAGTGGTGGGCGGGGCGCTGGATGTGCTGCGCAAACGGGGTGCAAAATCCGCTTCGGTGTACTGCTGGCATGAGGATGCAGCCGCCAACCATGTGTATGAGATCTCGGGCATGCGCCTAATAGACCGTGTTTTTCGGTGGGAGAAAGCCGTTTAAATTCGCAAGCGGATGGGACGGAAACGACGGATTGCACGGAATTGATTTCCGTAGGGGCGTGGTTACCTCGCCCCTACGTACGAATTATTTATTTGGTGGTCTATACGACCGGAATCTCGCAGGATCTATCCCCACATATCAATAAGGGACAGACCCGCGGGTCCGCCTAAACAAACCCACACAACCCCGATTTCCCCCCTTGACTCGACCCTTACAGGCGAGTGTATACTCATCCTACTGAAGGCCTTCAGTCATTGTTTAAGGGATGAACTATGCTCAAGATCGGTGATTTTTCAAAGCTGGCACGCGTAACGGTTAAGACCCTGCACCATTATGAGAGCATGGGTCT
>DATMYN010000278.1:0-5970 GCA_035560875.1 Longilinea sp.
CATGGTTCTTACCTCATTATCGAACGCATATTAAAAATCAACCACACCGAAAAAACCGAAAAAAATAAAATCAAATTTCAAAACGCAGCGAGTGTTTGTACCGTTTTTATATTCACTGTTCTGGCGTGGGTTCCATTCCGGTTACCGCTGCAACAAGCATTTGATTTTTATCGGGCTATGCTTCCCACTTCAACCAGGATACATTCCTATGGGGTCATCCTATCTGATCTGGTAAATCGAATACCGATCCCAGCCACATGGTCAATTTTTTTTCCCGACACGCGTGTATTGATCTTAATCGTAGTTTCTATTATTTTGGATCTCATTACGAATAAATTGAGGGGAGAGGTGGGAATACTACAAACTCCCCGCTGGGTTCAAATTGTAGCATTAACCACTGCCTTGTTTTTACTGTTGTTTTTATCTTTAGCATCCTATGAAACACCTTTTATTTACCAAGGATTTTAGGCATAATAAGAGGAGCATCCACACAATAGATCGGGAGAATGTGAATGGAAGAGATATTACTAGATGATGGAGAAGTATTGATCAAACGCGGCGATGCCTCCATCGAACAAAAAAATGGTTTGGTGAGAGGTGTGCTAAACCTTACAAATAAGAGATTGGTCTTTCAATGGGGAGATGAAATCCCAGCCCGGACGAGGGAGATATTGTTAAGTGATGTCCGCTGGATAAACCCCGAAAAGATATTAGGAATGTATCCGGGCGGTATGAATATATTGCTTTCTGATGGGCACCAGGCTCATTTTAACTTGCGGAGTGCTTCTGATTGGATCAACCATATTTTGGAAGCCCGTTTGGAATTAGGGAAAAAAGCAGATGCCTCCAGTTGACCTTGTGATCCACAAGGGGCTCCCGCCGGAATTTGCCGATCAAGCCGGATCCATCCTTCAAGAAGCTTTTTCGAAAAAACTGGCGGTCATTATCAGCCGGCCGGAAAAAGCCGCTGCCGTAGTCGCCAAAAGTCTGGACCCAGAAATGTGTTTTTGTGCCATTTCCAAAGACCAATTATTGGGTATCGCCGGAATGCAGTTCGAGGGAAAAAGATTTCTGAATGCGCGTTGGAAACCTTGCCGATCGATTTTAGGATTTTTCCCCGGTCTGTATGCTTTTTTACTTTTGCATCTCTTTTATGGGAATCAAAGACCTTCTGAGATCTATATCGATGTGGTTGCCGTAAAACCAGAATGGCGGGGGAACGGGATTGGAGCGCAGATGCTGGAAGCGATCGCGGCTTACGGGCGCGGGTCAGGGATGGATGCTTTAAGCCTGGATGTGGTTGACACAAATGTGGCAGCCTACCGGCTGTACGAACGGCTGGGTTACGTCCCGGTCAAAGAGATCCATTACCACATCCCTGAACGGTTGGCTGGGTTTACAGGTTCAACGATCATGCGTAAACCGTTATGACCTGGCGTAGTTTTGATAGGTTGTGAGAGACCACACTCATTACACTGGGGGATAGCTCATCTAGAAAACACATCCATAAAGATCATCGCACCGGTTCCCCTCTTCGTATCCTCACATCCGCACCCGGGGAGAATTTGGAGGGAACTATGTTTAAAGAAAGTAACCCGGTAACCGTCCGCCACCTTTTGGAGCTGAAGGGCCCCATTCTTTGGAATATCCGTCCGGACGATACCGTGTTCGAGGCCTTACGCCTCATGGCGGCTAAAGAGATCGGTGTAGTTTTGGTTATGGATGGCGAACATCTACTTGGGATCTTGACCGAACGCGACTATGCCCGCAAGGTCATTTTATTGGGTAAAGCCTCAAAGAGCACTCTCGTTAAAGACATCATGACACCCACGTACCATACCATCCACCCCGATCAAACGGTGGAAGAGTGTGTAGAGAAAATGACCCACCACAATTCCCGTTATTTGATCGTGATGGAAAACGATAAAGTGGTTGGTGTGATCGCCATGGGAGATGTCTTTAGGGCGATCGTTCGCCGGCAAAAGGATGATATCCGCCGGATGGAAGATCAAATGCTTACCCAATAACATAACTGGGTTTTTATTGAGGAAGACCCCTGTGAAGATCATCAGGGGTCTTTGTGTTCACAACTATAGGGTCAAAATTATCAATGTGCCATGGGGGCGTACAAAAGCTCAGCCGTGGTCAATTCGATTTGATACGACACACTGCTGCCACCCAACAATGGATCATATCCACTCAAACGAACATAATAGGTACCCGTTGAAGCAGCCGTAAAGGCGATACCGTTGTCTTCACCACCGGTATCCGTGCTGTACTGATCGACCAATATTGAGGGATTATTGGGACCATACACAGCGATGTTGATGGAAGCGCCGCCCCCCAAGGAATGTGCGCTCAAAAGGTATTGTTCACCCGCTACGGCCGCGATCCTTACCCAATCGCTGTCTCCGGCGGCACAGATCGTATGGGTCTGCGGTACGCCTTCTGAGAGCAGGGTAGCGCCGCCGCTGACATCATCCGTGTCTTCCCAACCATCTCCACTGCACGATAAGAGTTGTGTGGTTGCTTCAGCGCTGGATGGGTAGGCTTCGATCTGACCAGTGGTGGCTATTGCCCGCATCCTAAATTCATAGGTGTGACCAAGCAGTCCCCAGAACTCGCGGGAACGTTCTTCAGAGGTAATCCCGGTAGCCACATTTTGCCAGGTGCCTCCATCGATCCGCATTTGGATCTCAAAGTGGTCGATCATCGATTCGTCACTGGTCACACTCCAGGTGAGAGGGAAGTGGGTGGTGGAATGGGTTGCCGGCAGGCTTACCATTTGGGATTGTGGGGCAACCCCATCCAATTGCAGGTTCCAGATAGCCGACCCAACATAAGCGGTATTGAAAGCTGAAACAGTGACCTGGGCAAAGAATGCCCCGCCGGTTTCGATCCCTAAGGAAACCGGGTTAACGGTACATGTGTAACCATCTGTCCCATCCGTGTCGATGCAAAGTGACTGCCAATCGTTAATGACCCAGTCGGGGGTATGGTATAAAAACTCAACCTGAGCAATGTTCTCCGAATCCCCCAATGCCAATCTTAAGGTAAACGGATCGGTGGCGGGAACATGGTTATCAATGGGGGTTTCCCAGGGAGGGGAATCCCAGACCTGCAGTGAATAATCGGCTGAGGCGTTGCCTTGAGTAGGCTGGTCAAACGAACGCACTCGCAAGTAATATATATCGGCGTGATTGGCGGACCAGAACAGCAGGGGGTCTTCTCCGCCCGGGTCGCGGCGTGATCCAGTCCACACTGGGCTGGTTCCATCGGGTTCAAGTAAAGTAAGATACGGTGACAATGTGGAACTCTGATCGATGGCAGACAAGTCGGCGATGATCACCTGTCCCATGTCGGCGGTAAGCTGATAATAATCCTGGTCGCCCTGGGCACAGATCGTACCGGTGAAGGTTGTTCCATTCACAAGTTCGGTCGCCCCGGAGATGGTATTGTCGTTGGGCTCACCGCATTGATCCGGGGGTGCCGCCGTGATGGATATATCATCGACCGTCCAACCACCGTTGGTATTGTAATATTCATCGATGGTGTTGAAATGGAAGCGCAGCCGGATGGTCTGACCGGCATATGCCGACAGATCGATAGCTTGATATTCAAGCCATTGGGCCACGCCATCCCCGCTTAATTGGGTTAATTCTTCAAACGGTCCGCCGTTGACCGATACCTGGATATGACGCTGGTCCCAGTCTGATCCGCTGAGGAAAACCGGGTTGGTATACTCGGTGCCATTAAAATAACCCATCCGAAGATAGAAATTTCCGGGAGGGATGGCAATCGGCGGAGAGGTTAGGTCACCGGCACGGATGTTGGCATCGGAGTAGTTGGCGCCGTTATTGAAAACCCAGGCCTGGGTATTGGAGCCGGTCGGACCGGTGACCGTGGTAAAGCGCCACAAACCGCTTGAAGTCCACCCGGTGGAACCGCTTTCAAAGTCAATGGTCAGGGGTGCATCCAAGGTATCGGCGGCTGGGAGTGTGCCGTTTTGTACGCTGAAATTCAACGTACCCTGAGCCGTACCGGCGGAATTTCGACCGGTGAGGGTAAAGGTGTAATTTCCAGCGGGCAGGCTGCCAATGGCCCAGTGGTGCGAGGTTTGCCAATCGAAGGAAGCGCTGAAACCGGTTGTACCGGTCAGTGTGCCCTGATACTCATCGGCCCTGTCGCTGCCATTCCAGGACAACACGATCGAATCCGCCGTGGTGATGGCCTGGCTCAGGTTTGGCTGCGGGTTACGGATCTGAGGGGTGGTGGGAGGATCGCTGATGGCGTTCACTCGCAGCGAAGAGGGGCGGCCCGGGTACATGGGATTCTCGTAGATATTCCCATCCGATGAAATGATCGTTTCAGCCCGTCCGCCATAGTTGGTCTGATCGTAGAGGGTCAGGCGCACATCGCTGCCGACCAAATACGAATCGGCATCATTATCAGGGTATAAAGCGGCCTGACCGCCAACCCCGAAGATAGTACAGTCGGTTTGGTAATCCCATCCGCCAAAAGACGTGATCTCATTATCGGCTGGCCCGCAGCCAGGCGGTGGAGCAACATTACAGTTATGGTTATTCACCAATTTGATCAAGCCTTGATATTCGGCAACATTCCCGACCGCGTCCGTCACACGCATAGCTAAAGTGAAAGGTCCTTGCGGCATGGCTTGCTCGCACAGGTCATAGGTGAGGGTAAAGGGGGTTGTATATTGCGGCGCGCCCCAGTTTTCCCAACCGTTGCCGATATCCACCAACACTTGGGCGGAATAGACGGCGGTGTTATCGCTCATCCAGCCGGTAATCGTGATCTCGGGACCGGTCAAAACTTGTCCGTCTGTAAGGGAAGTGAATCCGCCGGTGGGCATGGTGGGGTCGTAGGGTGCCCCGGCTGTATATTGGTCGCTGGGCATGCACTGGGAATACCAACCATCACGACCTTGATACGCAGCTACCTCGACACATGTACGCGGCCGGCCGCCGTTGATATATACATCATCAAAGGTGATATCCACCGCAGAACCCCAATAACCGTAGGAACTGGTGTGTACATGGAAATGAAGATGATGACCCGTACTGGCGCCGGTATCGTCTACATCCCCGATGTATTGCCCTTGTGACACATGGACATTGGATTGGCGTAAGGCTGAGGGGATACTGTCATAGGCCAGGTGATAGTAAATTTGATAGGAAACCGGAGTGGTGGTGGGATCCCGTAATATTATGTAATTCGTACACCCCGTGGTACCATTTTCACATGTGATCTGCCAGGCAAATACTTGCCCGCTGCGGGCAGCATGGATGGGGAACATGGTGCCGTCGGCAAAATCAAAAGCATACAGACAGTCACCGGCTGCACAGGATTGGTAATCATATTCATGCGCAATGCTACCGGTGAGGCGCACAGTACGACCGGTCGGCCAGGGCAGCCGGTAGCCGGAAAGAGCTGCCGACGGTTGAACATCTTCAGCGGGGTCAGCCAAAAATTGCACTTCCGGGGATATCAAGACGTTGGGTATCAGGGCGTATTTTTCTTGCCAGTCATCATCGACCTGCAATGTAATTTGCCAGGTATCTCCGCTGCGCTGCGCCACTGCCAACCCGGGTTCGGCCGCAATCACCTCCCCCGTCTCACGATCGCTCATCGAAAGCCACACCAATGCCATCTGACCGTCATCGGTGTAATGGATCGAATCTACCCCGATCTGGTAAACCAAAAACGACAGCACTTCCTCTTCATGAAAATGGACCTCTTCAAGCACGGCTTGCCGGATGGCCTCATCATCTGCCGGGGTGGGT
Source organism: Longilinea sp. (assembly GCA_035560875.1). Classification (GTDB taxonomy): domain Bacteria; phylum Chloroflexota; class Anaerolineae; order Anaerolineales; family Anaerolineaceae; genus DATMYN01. The sequence goes on from DATMYN010000278.1 coordinate 5,805, forward strand.
TCTTGAGCCAGGATCGTCGCAGCAACCACAGGCGATACCAGATAGCTCAAAAACACCAAACTTAGAAGAATCGCCGTGAACTTGTTGAGAGGTCTTTTCATTCCATTATTCCTTATGGCGTTGGGTAAACACAATATCTATTATGATAACAAACCCATTACAGGAG
>DATMYN010000279.1:0-2761 GCA_035560875.1 Longilinea sp.
ATGAATAATCGTCCGTACCGTTTTGTTAATATTCGCCTGTCCAAAATCGCTACTACGCCTCGATCAGTCTGAGTGCGGATCAGGCGGCCAAAACCTTGCCGAAAACGTAGGATCGCTTCGGGAAGGCTATATTCATTGAAAGGGTCTTCAAAGGTCTCAGAGCGGGCTGCAATAATTGGGTCGGACGGCACATCAAATGGTAATTTGATGATCGCGACCGCTGAAAGCGCTTGCCCGGGGATATCGACACCTTCCCAAAAGGCGCGTGTACCTAAGAGGACAGCTTTATCCGCCTCCCGGAAGGATTCCAACAAGGCATTTGCCGATGCCCCTTCGCCTTGTTCGTATACCTGAATACCTGCTTGTAATAATGCCGGGGAGATGGCTTGAGATGTACGTTTAAGTTGAGCATAGGATGTGAAGAGCGCCAAGGTACGGCCATCTATCGCCTTACTAAGACGGGTAAGGATCCGTTCTACGGCACGTTGGTAATTGGTGGCATCAGCAGGTTCGGGGATATCATTCACTAAATACAGCAGGGCACTATTCTCATAATCAAAAGGCGAACCCAAGATCAATTCATCCGCTTCATCAGCATTCAACCGACCGCGCAGATAGGTAAAATCATTATTGGCGGCTAGGGTTGCGGATGTGAGGATGACACTGGATTTCTCATGCCAAAGATATTCTTCCATCATTTTACCAATATGGAGCGGGGCGACGTTCAATGCGGGGCGAAATGCGGGTGGCATGATCTCTGCCCAATAAATGGTGTTATCGTTTGGATCCGCAACAAAACCTGTCAGTGCACTCTCAACCTGGGTGAAACGTTGGTTCATGCTCCCCAATGCACCTAAAAGGTCTTGTAGGTTCTCGTCCTGGATAGAGTCAAGCATATCTATCGTATTCTTATGGAATTGGGAGGATAGATTGTTGAATAATGACAAAGAGTCTTGGGTCGTGTCCCAGGCGATCTCGACGTCACTCCAAATTGGCAGGGTGCGTGTAGATGGTAAAACCCTGACTTGCTGGCCGTAAATACCCACTTCATGGTCTTCACGGATCTCTTTGAGGAATGAATCGATCGCGATAAAGAAATTGCGAAAATCTTGTTCAAGCCGGAAGGCAAGATCAGCCAATCGGTGGGCGGCCTGGTTTGTAGATGCCAAATCGGAGGGGCGTAAAGCGTGTCCAAGGCTTTCCATGAGGGCGCCAACGATCCCACTGGATGGTCCACCATATTCACGCAGCAACCGCATGATCTCACTTTCCGTTGCCCGGTAACTTAACGCCCCAGTTGTTGCATCCTCCAGATGATGGGCTTCGTCTACTATCAAGTATTCATATTCCGGTAAGACCCGGCTGTTGGTGACGATATCAGTAAGGAGTAACGCATGGTTGACGATGATGATATGGGCTGATTGGGCTGCCTGGCGGGCTTGATAAAATGGGCATGCTCCACCAGTACGTTCCATACATACTTCAGCTTTGCAACCTTCATCTTCAGCCGAAAGACGTGACGCCCAAACCTCACGTTCGATGGGTCCATTGAGATTGATCTCATTACGGTCACCTTTTCCACCTTGTGTGAGCCACACTAACACCTTCGCTAAAACCCGCATGGCTTCAACCGTTTCAGGCTTCCTTTGCCTGAGGATATCCAAACGGCGCGGACAAAGGTAGTTGCTGCGACCTTTTAAAATGGTGTAGTTTAAATTAAGGTTCAAGGCCGCACAAAGATCAGGAAGATCTTTTGTGATCAATTGATCTTGAAGATTGATCGTATTGGTAGATACAACCACCCTGGTGCCATTTGTTGATGACCACATAGCAGCCGGGATCAAATAGGCATAGGATTTACCTGTACCAGTACCTGCTTCAACAAGAAGATGCTGGCCGGTTGAAAGCGCTTCAGCGACAGAACGCAGCATAGCGATTTGTTCACTGCGCTGCTCAAAATTCTCATAATAATCTGCGAATGGTCCGCCTTCTTCCAACAAAGCAGCGGCTTCATCAATATTTAGTGGGATCAATTCCTTTAGCGGTGCAAGAGGAGGGAAGATCTTCTTAGCACTGGCAAACATTCCACCGATATTTTGACTGGATACTTTTTTTGCTTGAACAGGTTCATGCACACGTGCCCGCAGTAATTGCTGGAAGAACCAATTCCCGTTCCAATCAAGGTGCTCTCCCTGACGGACAAATTCCGCCAATAAATCGATAGGCAGTGATAAGGCTTTTTCATAGAGTTGTAAATACACCGCATGGGTTAGACGGGCATCATCTGTTGCCCGGTGAGAATTTGGGATGAGAATCCCTAACAATTGGCCTAAGCTGCCAAGATTATAACGGCTGGCTGTGGGCATCAAGACGGAAGCCAATTCGTAGGTGTCAATGATCGGATTTGTGAGCAAGATCCCAAACTTACGTAGAAAAGCCAGATCAAACATCACATTTTGACCTAACACCGGATCATTACCCACAAAATCAGCCAAGGATTGAACTTTCTCACGCATTGGCGGCTGATTGCGCACCATCTCATTCGTGATACCGGTCAATTGGGTGATGACCGGTGGAATAGGACGGCCTGGATTGATAAGTGTCGACCATTCTTCATCAATCCGCTTCCCATTGAAACGAACGGCTGATACCTCAATAATTGAATCGGCTTGAGGATCCAAACCGGTTGTTTCTATATCGATTGCGACGATGGGGCACATGGCGATGATTATACCATCAGCAAATTATGGTAATATTATGC
>DATMYN010000280.1:0-6256 GCA_035560875.1 Longilinea sp.
ACATTATTGTTATACAAAAGGAGACCAGCATGGAGCGTCAAAAGCCTTCACGCCTTCGCCGCCTTGCATACAGCGCCGTGATCTTCCTCATTACCAGTATTGCCAGTGCAGCCTTTATTGTCTTGATCACCCTGATCTATCCCCTTTTCAACCCAATTTTATATACCAACCTCATCCTCAACGACATCCCGCGACCGGTGGATGTGGCCTGGCTATTTTGGGTTCTGCTGCCAGGGGTATTCAATATCTTCGCCTCCCTGGTGATCGCCCTGATCATGCGGGCAATCATCCGGCGGAAATACCGGGCTAATAACCCGCAATTTGCCGGAGGCAGCCATGCATAAGCTGATCAAAGTGCAACGCACATTGTTTTTCCTATCCCTGGTGGGCATGCTGCTCACCCTGCCCCTGCATGTTTCAGCGCAGGGAACCACCATTACCGGTACAGGTACGATGAGCGGGGTTAATAACCCGATCCCGCTTAACCTCACGCTTACCTTCCCGCCGGCCGGTGGTCCGGTTACCGGAACCGTTACCGGCTACGCAGAAGTGCCCAACCCACCCTCAACTCCCTGCCAGCAAACCTTTGATGGCACCATCACCGGGATTTTTGACGGGGGAGACGGCGGATATGCCTCGGGGGAACTATCCATAACCTATACCTTCGCCTGTGAACTCGGCAGCACCCAGCAAATCTACACCGGCTCATGGGTTGGCAACCTGTATGCCAACGGCACCGGTACGGGCAGTTGGATATCCTCTGGATCCGGTGGTGAGTGGACGGTGAATTATTCGGCACAGGAATTCCAGGCACTGATCGCCCCACCACCTACAATCACTCCAACGCTTACCCCGCAACCGGTTGCCCAAGGGCCGGCTCAGGAAGAAGTGGTTCCATCTGAAGAAGGAACCTCCACCGGGGGTGAAGAAGGAGTACCCACCGAGGATGAGGGAGCAGTGCCATCCGACCCGGAAACAATGGACGATGTCACCATACCGGCCATGGCGACGGTGGCGGTTTCCAGCGCGGCGCTGACAAGCCTGATCGTGTCCGGTTTGGTGCAGCCCCCGGCGGGTACTGCCCGCCAGCGCCAGGCGCAACCGGAAGCGCCAATATCCGATGAGAAAGCCAAACAAAATTACCTGATCCGGGTGCGCAATATCGAGAAAATGGCGAAATCCGGCAGGATCTCCATGCGGGATGTGACCAGGCTGCTCCACCAAGCCCGTCAGAATTATGGGGTACGTAACGAGATCCCTAGAGGGATTTCCCAAAATGTGTTTGACCAAATGGATAAAACCAATCTGGACGCCCTCTACCAAACCGAAATGGTCGGCGAGTACCAGAAATCAGCGGAGGTTGCACAGATCTACCGGGACTCGAGCGATCTGGCACTGGGAGTACTGGGAATGTTCGCCACCGGTCCGGCGGCAGCCATTTTGGGTTATACCTATTCCTTCTCTACCACCTTTATCGATGGGTACGCCGAGAAAGGATTAGCAGGGGCAGCCAAGAATGTGGGCATCGGTCTGCTGGACACCTATATCGGCAGCAAGCTGCCGGATTTCGGCATCGATATGGAACGTTTGGTTGGGGCAAGGCCGACCGAGAATTTTCAGAAGCTGACCAAACTACAAATTACCAAACAAGTTACCAAGGATGTAGGCAAGACGGTAGGCAGGTATTACCAAGATCAACTGACCGGAAAAGCCATCACGGCTGCGGAGGAAGCGGTTGGGAATACGATCGTATGGGCAGCCACCCCGGATACCTCGGCGGTGAAAATTCCCGACCACAGCGCCCAATTCTTCCGAGAGCGTGGATGGGACGGAAATAAAAACCCCATGCCAATCCGGCCTCCTCAGTAGGGCAAAGGTGAACCCATGAATAAGAAAACAACCAACCAACCTGCCGATGTTGCTTTCCGTACGGATGATTTTTTTGCCCTGGGTGGATATGCCTCCATCCCGGTTACCAGCCTTTCACCCTTCAACACACCCATCCCCTCGTCTCACACGCTTGCCCCGGCCTTATTGACTCCGGAAGGTAAGATCAAGCCTGAGCTGCAGCCGTTGATCGACTTTTTAGCAGCCCCCCTGGCGAACGCCGAGGTCAGTGCCATCCGCGAGGGGATCATGCTGGATACAGCCGCCTACTACCCGATGCCCTCGCCGGAGAAATACCCGATCGGCTTGAACCGCAAAGACAACCTGGTGACGGTATTCGATCCGCTGCCCTTTAGTGAGACAGTGGACGGACTGGCATACCTGCTGGGAAGTTCTGCGGAGCGTCCATTGGCATTGGATGTGACCCTTTCGGCGCTGCAGTGTTGGACGCTGTTGACGGCGGTGGACATCCGGCGCAGCCGCAATAGCGACCCAATGAGCACGCCAACCGTCATCAGCGGGGATGAAATCTTTTCTGCGATGCAAATGGATTCTCCCCAACAATTAGGAAGCTGCTTTGCTGAGAGCCTTAAGTTAACAAGGCCCGGGAAGAAAGAGGCGGCAGCCGCCTGGAAAGCGGCCAGCGCGTTACCCGTAGGAGAAGGTAAAACCCTGGGCGGGCTGGTGGCTGAATTAGCCCAATTATTCAATGAAATCCAAACCCAGATCCACTTGCAGTACGGCTGGCAGTTGAACGCCGAACGCTCGCTTCACTTTTTGGCCTGGGCAGTGCAGGGTAAGAGCAACGCCATCCTGCTGTGGGATGCGAACTACGACGGCCAGGTCAGTTTGATGACCATCAGCCCGCAAAGGCTGGTGGAGTGGGTCAAGTATTCGTTCGCCGACCCGGTGAACTTCCTGCGTTCGGTGATGGGCATCCCGGACGAGGAGGAAAACACGCCTGGCGAACAACCCACACCAACCCAACCTGTGGTTTCCCCGTTGAGTGGAGTACCACCGGTGCTCGAGCCGCCCGCGCCTGCCCGCAAGGGACCCAATTGGGTTTTGATCGGAGTGCTGATCGGCCTTGGTGTGATTGCCATATGCGTGGTGGGCGCCTTCTACCTTGCGTATGTGAACGGGTGGATACAGGTCAATTGGTAATGTATTTACCTCCCCCAAATGCGAAACATCGTTTGGGGGAGGCAGGAAAGGGCTTTAACATTACCCTCGGGTCACTCTAACCCGGCGGTTTCGATAAGCTCAGCTACCGGTGAGCGCAACCGCATGTGGTAATGGTTTACAAATAGGGAGTCAGGTCCCAGAGGGACAGGGTTTTGCGCAGGGCGGCCCGGTTGGGCAGCCCGAACTTGTGCAGGATGATCTCGGCGTGGGATTTGACCGTGGTGGGGGAAATGCCCAGCCGGGCGGCGATCTGGCGGCCGGTATAGTCCTGGCAGATGTGGGCGGTGATCTGCTGCTGGCGCGGGGTGAGCGCTTCCCAGCACTGCAGCACCTGAGATTGGGCTTCATCTTCAAGGGCGGCCTGCTCGAACAGGCTGCGCGCCACCTCCTGCGGGGTGCGGTGCTGGCGGCTGGCCAGGCGGTGCAGCGATTCCAGCGAGGGCGCGTCCAGGGTCAGGCGTGGGCGGATGAGTTTGTGCTTGAGGGCAGCCCAGATCACTTGCATTGAATTCATACGTAGATTCTATAGAACATTTGGTCTATTGTCAAGCTGAGTCCGAGTCAACGATTCTATCCCCTACCCCTCACCCGGCCTCTCCCCTAAAGGGGAGAGGCGTCTTGGGGGACATGCCTTGACAGGTGTTGGCGAGGACACTATAATAGCGCTTGCCTTCCTCGTTAGCTCAATTGGCAGAGCGGGCGGCTGTTAACCGCTAGGTTCGAGGTTCGAGTCCTCGACGAGGAGCTACACCCTTCAAAAATAATTTGAAGGGTGTTTGTTTGTAGGTCGTGGTTATTCGCGAGGCACCCCCTTGGGGGGTCGACGGGGAGCCTGATATGCAAGGGTAATATCGGTATAATTCACTTCATTCGCCGAGCGGAACTTTTCCTGCCCGCCATCGTCATTTTGCAAGGATAAACAATGAGGAAATTAATTTATCTACTACCCCTGCTTCTTATTATGGCAGCCTGCCAGGCCGTGCCTCCCTCTGCCCAAACGGTGATCGAGGCGGTCAATGCGACATTAACCGCCGTCGCTCAAAACAATCCACAGGAGAATACGTCCCAAAGCGCTTCGACTCCAAATACTATTCAAGCAGCACCCACTGGTGAAAGCCCTGCCATTTCGCTTGAGGCGCTGTTTAATGGCACTTATCGCTCCCCGGATTGGGGCGAGTTCCAACTAACCGACGGCATGTACTACCGCACCCCACCAACCTCGCTGGACTCAGCGGATACGTACACAACCCGCTTGCTGGATACGATTATATACGGCGACCTCAATGCGGATGGGTTGGAGGATGCGGTCGTGTTCCTGTCTACCCAAAGCGGCGGAACCGGGCATTTCGTTGAAGTGGCGGCCGTTCTGAATGTGGATGGAGTCCCCTACAATATTTCCACGCTGTATCTTGGTGATCGGGTGGTGATCGAGTCGGGGGTTATTGAGAACGGGATCATCACGATCCATTTAATTGAGCAGGGACCGAATGACGCCATGTGCTGCCCGAGCCAGAATGTGGAAAGAAGTTACCGCCTGGAGAACGATCAGCTCGTGGAAGTACCGTGATACTCGATTAACTGTAGCAGTTGTGCCTATGAAAAAAACATCCGAATGGATGTTTTTTTCATTTCTGCGAGTCCGCGCGATAATGTCTTCATGACAGAACAAAAAGGATCACTATTTTCCAAAGAGATCGCAATCCCCAAAGCGCTGCGGGAACTGCACGGCGAACGGACTCGGGTCTCGACGCTTGGGCTAGTCTATTTGAGCGGTTTAATCTGTGCCGGATTGGTTACCTGGCAACTATGGCTGGCAGCCGTTCCGCTTTGGCAAACGGCGGTGAGCGCGTTGATCTTCCTGGATGTCGGCGGCGGGGTGGCTGCCAACCTGTCCTCCTCCACCAACCAGTATTACCAGCAGCACGCCAAGCTGCGCCTGCCTTTCATTGCCCTGCATGTCTTTCACCCGGCTGTCATGGCTGCGCTTTTCCCGGCGGCGCTGCCGTATTTCGTCTTTGTGATGCTGTTCACCCTCACCGCCACCTTTACCGTCAACGCCCTCACGGATGCGGAGCAGCAGCAAAACCTGGCCGCTCTCTTGTTGACCGTTGGCTGTGCACTTTCCTTCTTCTTTCACCTGCCTGTGCCGGTTTTATTCCTCTTTGCTCCGCTGTTCATGGTCAAGCTGATCCTGGGTTTTGCGGTCAGACGGCCATTATTTACCAATACACCTTAATTCCAAAACTTTTCGGGAAACGGTCGGCGAAAATTATTTATACAAAACCCCATCCCCATGTATACTGACTAAAAATACAGCTTCATTCCATTCACCAGTGAGGGATCAACCATGAAAAAACTTGTCACCGGGGCTACCGGGTTCATCGGTTCGGCGATCGCCAGAGAACTGCTCAAGGACGGGGAAGAGGTGAAGGTCCTCATCCGCAAGACCAGCGATACGCGCAACATCGATACATTGGATGTAGAGCGCGCCTATGGGGATATCCGCGACACCGAATCGATCAAGGCAGCCCTCAAGGGCTGCGACACGCTCTACCTGACAGCAGCTTATTTTGCGCATTGGGCGCCGGACCCCAAGCAGCTTTACGAGGTCAACGTGGGCGGCACAAAAGCCACCCTGCAGGCGGCGCTTGAGGTGGGGTTGAAGAAGGTGGTGTATACCAGCACCAACAATGCCATCGCCGCCAGCGGACCCATCCCGGCCACGGAGGAGAAAGCCTTCAACTACTGGGAATCGGGCGACCACTATTCCATGTCCAAATACATCGCCGAGAATGAAGCCAGGATCTTCATCACCCGCGGCCTGCCGGTGGTGATCGTCAACCCCACCCTGGTGATCGGCATCCATGATATCAAACCAACCCCCTCGGGGCAGATGATCATCGATGTGATCAACCAGAAGATGCCTGGTTACATCGACGGCGGGGTGAACATCATCGATGTGGAAGATGTAGCCCGCGGTCACATCCTGGCAGCCAAGAAGGGACGCATCGGTGAAAGGTACCTGTTCGGCAACCGCAATATCACGGTGCACGATTATTTACATCTGATCGCCCAGATTGCCGGGGTAAAACCGCCCTCGCTGAAGATCCCCTACCGGATGGCGCTCACCCTGGGGCGCCTGTTCGAGTTCGGGTCATCGATCACCAAAAAGCCGCCCGTCATC
>DATMYN010000281.1:0-4116 GCA_035560875.1 Longilinea sp.
AGGTATACCTATGGATCCCATCGAAGTTGCTTACCAAGAAGCGTTAGATTATTTATATACTTTTGTGGATTATAGTCTTACACGTAATCTCAGGAATGCAGCGGTCAATTTTAACCTTGACCGCATGCGCCAAATGATGAGTTTATTGGGTGATCCGCAAAAAACCTATAAAACCATACACGTTGCCGGGACAAAGGGCAAAGGTTCGACCTCGGCTATGATCGCCAGCGCTTTACAAGCTCAAGGGTATCAGGTGGGTTTCTACACAAGTCCGCATTTGGAAGATTATATCGAGCGGATCCAGGTCAATCGGAAACCCATTTCTCATTCGGAAATGACAGACCTGGTCAATTATATGAAACCATTTATTGCCCAGGTTCCTGAAATCACTACATTTGAATTGACTACTGCTCTTGGCTTCCTCTATTTTGCTCGAAAAGGAGTCGAAATTGCGGTAGTGGAGGTTGGGTTGGGCGGCCGGTTGGATGCGACCAATATCCTTGATCCACTGGTATCGGTGATCACATCCTTATCTTATGACCATACCAGTGTTCTGGGAGATACTCTAGCACAAATAGCCGGTGAAAAAGCAGGCATAATAAAAACAGGACGAGATGTAGTGCTATCTCCGCAAAAGGATGAGGCGCTGAAGGTTGTGGAGAAGATCGCTAAGGAACGAAATGCTCCCTTAACACTGGTCGGCAGGGAATATTGTTTTTCAGAACTTACTCACTCACTTAAAAACCAAACGATGGCGATTTGGCCGGCTTCTGATCAAAACCTGGCGGATGCCTTCATCGAAAAACGTAGTGATGAATGGCAACCCACTCAACTCGTCATCCCTCTTTTAGGACGGCATCAAGTAGAAAATGCAGCGACTGCCTATGTTACCTTGCAAATAGCCCGGCAGCGCGGCTTGGCGATCACCGAAGAAGCCATCAAGAAGGGATTTGCTTCAGTTTGGTGGCCAGGGCGGTTTGAGATCCTGCAGGCATCGCCTTTTGTGATCGTTGATTCTGCCCATAACCGCGACTCGGCGCTTAAACTTCGCCTGGCGTTGGATGATTACCTTCCCGGTGTGCCGGTGATCATGGTTTTTGGCGCTTCGGAAGATAAAGATATCCAAGGTATGTTCACCGAATTACTGCCACGGGTTAAAAAGGTGATCGCCACCCAATCTGTACACCCGCGCGCCATGGATCCCGAGAAACTGGTAGAATTAGCGCATACCTTTGGATGTACCGCTCAAGCGGTAGTTCCAATTAATGATGCCTTACAAGCAGCCATTGAACAGGCTGATGGAAAAGATGCCATTTTGATCACAGGAAGTTTATTTGTAGCCGCGGCCATCCGATCCACTTGGCGAGAATTGATCGACCACACGTTAGCATAAGGATTGTTTAGAAAATGAAAATGGATGATTGGTCCCGGAATAAGGAAGATCCAGAAGAATACGCCAATGCGTTATACCAACGCACCGAGGAACTATATCAGGTCCTGGATGCAGAGGTAGATAAGGATGGCACCGTAACCTTACCGGCCATTCTCATGCGGGACATGATCATTTTCCCCCATATGGTCTCGCCCATTTTTGTATCACAAGGCGCAAACCTGAGTGCAGCTCAATTAGCCCAGGACCTGATGACCACTGTGGTTGCCATCCATGTCAAAGACCCGGATTTGGAAAGTTTTACACGTGAAGATTTCATGGATATTGGGATGGAAATTGCTCTGGGGCGCTTATTGGTCCTCCCGGATGGCAACCATTCTGCGCTTGCCCAAGGCCGCCATCGGGTTGAGATCATAGAAATTGTCCAGCAAGAACCTTATATGAAAGTAAAGGTTCGCCCGATCCAAGAGATGGAAAAACCTACCCGGCGGGTCGAAGCATTGATGCGCACAGCCTGCGATCTATTTGACCGATGTGTGCAGCTTGACCGCAGCCTTCCGGATGACGCTCAACTCTATACGATGAATATCCGGGAACCGGGTTGGCTGGCGGATACGATTGCTACAGCCATCTCTTTGCCATTTAAAGAACGCCAGGATTTGCTCATCTTGATCGAACCGGAAGACCGGTTAAAACGGGTTAACTGGCTGCTGGCGCAAGAATTGGATGTACTTCAACTTGAGGATGAGATCCAGAGCCGGGTTCAAAGTGAAGTCGACCGCTCTCAGCGTGAGTTTTACCTTCGTGAACAACTGAAGGCAATCCAAACCGAACTTGGTGAAGGGGATGTATGGACGCGTGAAGTAGCCGAACTGAAAGAAAGGATCGACAAAGCCGATTTTCACGATGAAGCCCGCAAGGTTGCAATGAAAGAACTTGAGCGGCTTTCTCAGATGCCATCCATGGCTCCTGAAGTCGGTGTGATCCGAACCTATCTGGATTGGCTGCTTGACCTGCCTTGGAAAAATGCCACCGAAGATAACCTGGATGTGCCTCATGCCGCCGAGATTTTGGAACAATACCATTACGGTTTAGGAAAAGCTAAAGACCGTATTCTGGAATATATTGCGGTACGCAGCCTTAAACCGAAAAAACACCGCCAGCCGATCTTATGCTTTGTCGGCCCTCCGGGAACAGGAAAGACTTCCTTGGGGCGCTCGATCGCTGAAGCGCTTGGCCGAAAATTCGTGCGCTTATCCTTAGGCGGAGTCCGAGATGAGGCGGAAATTCGAGGTCACCGGCGTACTTATATTGGTGCCTTACCCGGGCGCATCTTACAGACCATGCGGCGGGCCGGGACTATCAACCCATTATTCATGCTGGATGAGATCGATAAATTAGGGGCTGATTTCCGCGGTGACCCTTCGGCAGCCTTGCTGGAAGTGCTTGACCCCGAACAGAATTATGCCTTTTCGGATCATTATCTGGAATTAGCCTATGACCTTTCACAGGTCATGTTCATCACAACCGCCAATACCTTGGGACCGATCCCACCGGCTTTGTTGGACCGCATGGAAGTCCTGGAATTCCCCGGTTATATCGAAGAAGAAAAGCTGGAGATTTCAAGGCGGTTCCTCATCCCGCGCCAATGTGAAGAAAGCGGACTGGAACCCACCGAGGTGGCTTTCACGGATGGAGCCGTCCGCCGGATTGTGCGGGAATACACCTATGAAGCCGGTGTGCGTAATTTGGAGCGTGAAATCGGCCGGATGGCGCGTAAGGTGGCCCGGTTGAAATCGGAACACAAGAATTTCCCCCATAAATTGGAACCAACAACCGTGGAGAAGTTCCTGGGTCCCCCGCAGTTCTTTATGACCGAGGCGGAGCGGGTGGATGAGGTAGGTGTGGCAACCGCCATGGCTTGGACCGAATATGGCGGCGATATTATGCCGGTTGAAGTCCTGATCGTTGAAGGAAAAGGAAACTTGCAAATTACCGGTCAGATCGGCGATGTGATGCAGGAATCGGCTCAGGCTGCCCTAAGTTATCTGAAATCACGAGTGGGAGATCTGGAGATCAACCCGGATATTTTTGAACGCCTGGATGTCCATCTGCATATCCCTGAGGGAGCTGTCCCGAAAGACGGCCCAAGTGCCGGCATAACGATAGCCACAGCTTTGATCTCTGCCTTCACCGAACGGGAAGTGTATAAGGAAGTCGGCATGACCGGCGAGATCACCCTGCGCGGGAAAGTTTTACCCGTGGGTGGTCTGAGGGAAAAGATCCTGGCTGCGCATCGGGCCGGATTAAAAACAGTCTTGCTGCCCGAACGAAACCTGAAAGATCTTGTGGATGTCCCCAAGAAAGTATTGACCGATCTAAAGATCGTACCGATCAACCACATGGATGAGGTGTTAAAACTGGCACTGCACCCGATCCCAACCAATACTGGTTCGCGGCACAAAGTACTGGAAAAAGCAGATAAAGAAGCCAGAAAACAAGAAGATAAAGAAGATTAGGAAAAACAAAAACCTAAATTTCTTTTGTCCATCCGAATGGAATGCCGTATTCAGAACAATTAGCGAAGTAGAAAAAGTCTCTCTATCGAAAAACCTATTGAGGCAGAGCTGCTTCCAATTCAGTTCGCATAATTTCTTCAGAAAAATCAATTGTAAATGCACCTACGCCTGGAAAATCTGAAATATGAAAAATGGAATCTCCTGAAG
>DATMYN010000282.1:0-3830 GCA_035560875.1 Longilinea sp.
CAGATTTTTCTATGGCTGGTTGTCATCTACTCACAACTATGTTTGCATAGAACCCGTCATGATCCATGCGCAACGGGGATAGCCAAGAGCAACCCTGCTTTTCGATTTTTTGTCTCGAATTGGGGGAAAGAGCGTTGAAAAAACTAAGGTTTCCAGCTTTTAATCACTGCTGCAACCCGTTCCACCATTGATTCGCTCATTTCGGGGTAGAGAGGAAGTGAGATGAGTTCACGACAAGCGCGCTCAGCTTCGGGGAAGCTGCCCTCCCCATGACCCAACTCAGAATATGCCGGCTGCATGTGGATGGGCAAAGGGTAATGGACTAAGGTTTCAATCCCATTGTTGGTAAGGAACTGGCGTAAGGAGTCTCGCTCAGCTGAGCGGATGACATATTGGTGGAAGACATGCGTCCGGTCGCTTGGGGTGACCGGTAATTGAATGTTCAACCCGGCAAGAAGTTGTGAATATAACCTTGCTAAAGCGATCCGGCGGGTATTCCAACGGTCAAGATAGGGTAGTTTCACCCTAAGGACAGCTGCCTGGAGCTCATCCATACGGCTGTTGAACCCTATTTCATCGCTGATGTTGCGTACATTCCACCCGTATTGACGGAGGGAATGCGCCTTTTGGGCTAATTCAGGATTGTTGGTGACGACCATACCTGCATCACCACAGGCTCCCAGGTTTTTGGTTGGGTAAAAGCTGAAGGCGCCCGCCTCACCCAGGCTGCCTACTTTTTTCCCTTTATATTCAGCACCATGGGCTTGGGCACAATCTTCAATAATGACAATAGTATGTTTGGATGCAATGTCCAGCAGGGGAGCCATATCCGCAGGGAGGCCATATAAATGGACAGGGATGATCGCACGCGTCTTTCTAGTTAGGGCGTCGTTGACGAGTTTAGGATCGAGCGTATAAGTTTGCGGGTCAATATCCACCAATACCGGTACTGCTCCGGCTTGTAGAATGGCGGTTATGGTTGCGCCGGAGGTGTGGGCGCTGGTGATGACCTCATCGCCGTTGCCGATGTTGGCTGCCCAAAGGGCTAAATAGATCGCATCCGTACCCGAAGCCACGCCGACTGCATGGGAGCTTCCACAGAATGCTGCGAACTCCCGTTCGAAGGCATCCCCTTCTTTTCCCATGATGAAATATCCGCTGGACAATACCCGTTCAATGGCTTCATCGACCTCGATTTTGAGATTTTTATATTGGACCGCCAGATCGATACTGCGGACCTTATCCATAATATTGTTTTCCAAATTGGCGATAGTATTCCAGCGTGCGGCTAATGCCATCTTCAAGGCGTACTCCAGGGTTCCAGCCCAACTGGCGCTTGATCTTGGCGTAATCCCCGGCATAATCACCGATATCGATCTTTGAACGGTTTTTCGGCAGGGGGAATAACCGGTAGCTTCCACTGCCATTCAAGCGGATCAACAACTTGGCCATTTCCAACAATGTGACCGGTTCGGCGCCCAGGTTGTAGATTTGACCGTTAGCAGCCGGATTGATCATGGCCAAGAGCAAAGCATCAACCACGTCGTCAATATAATTAAAATCCCTTATGCGACGGCCGTCTCCATAAACGGGTAATTCCTTCCCCTCTAATAGAAGGCGGATCCACCATCCCAAAAAGTTCTGATGCTCGTCCTTTACCCGCATGCGCGGTCCGTATACATTTGTCATGCGTAATGTGGCTGTCCACATCCCATAAAGTTTATGGTAAAGCAAATGGTAGTAACCGGCAGCTAATTTGCTCACGCCATTATGATCGATTGGGGCGGGGGGTTGGTTCTCATTCACGGGGATCTTATCCACCACCCCATAGATCTGGCGGGTACTGGCGAAAACGATGCGTATAGCCGGATTATTAACGCGGCACATTTCCAATAATTTTAATTGAGCAGTTGTGTTGCCTTCCAAATCTTTGAAGGGATTTTGGGTGCTGCCTAAATGGCTGGAAAGCCCCGCCAGGTTGAACAAATAATCCCGATCGCGGATCATTGGGACCATTACGCGCTCATCGGTGATATCTGTCAATGTCAATTGGATCTTATCTTTAAAGCCATTAAGGTTGAAAAGGTTAGCTCCCGTATCCGGATCGAGAATATCAACTAAGGCGACCTGCGCTCCGAGATCTACCAGGCGTTGAGCCAGGCTGCTGCCGATGAAACCTGCGCCACCTGTAATGATGACCTTTTTGTCTACGTAGTATTCAATCGCATCAACGGAAGCGATCTTCATGACTTCTCCTGTGGCAAAGATGCGTTGAGATTACCGTACAAGCGAACCAGCTCAATGATGGTTGTAAAAATCGGTTTGACCCTGAAAAATTGGGAATGACCGAACGTGCGTGGAAAATGGCTTACGGGGACATCTGCAAAAGCGCAGCCACCCCGTTCTAACTTTTTCACCAATTCAACGCAGATCGCTCCGCTGTTACTTACCAGGTCCAACCCAGCCAATTTGTTTCGGTAAATTAACCGGAAATCACAATCTACGTCGCGGACCGGGATCCCAAAGACTGAATTGACCAAACGGCGGTATCCATTGCCAATCCACGTGCGCAATTTTGTATCACGGCGTTTGGTTTTATATCCGTTCACAACATTGATTTTACCATTGGCTGCTGCGACCAATTTAGTGATCTCCTGTGGATCGTATTGACCATCCCCATCGGTATAGAAAACCCAATCTTTTTTTGCCGCCAAAAAACCGCTCCGCAGAGCGGCTCCATAGCCGCGGTTATGCGGGTGGTGGATCACTCGTAAGACCTCGATCTCTTGACATAATTCATCTAAAAGCCTGCCTGTGCCGTCACGGCTGCCGTCATCGATCACAATGATCTCATGCGATTGGCATACCTTGGGTAACACTTCGTTCACCGCTCTCACCAGATGCGCTATAGTTCCAGCATCGTTATACGCCGGGAAAAATACACTGATACTGGTTAATGGGGCGGGGGATGGATTATTTTCCATTCAGGGCTATTCTTTTCTTCCCAGGCACACCACGCTGGATCCAAACGGTAAACCGAAGGCTTTTATCAACGGACCTTCCGCAGATAAAATCGCCATGAACAACCGGTTGAACAACCCCGGTTCAGGATCAACATCGGATGTGCTGTCTGACCGGTTGCTGAATTTTTCAGAAAAGCGTTTGATAGCCACCAAGGGAAACAGAAAACAGTTGGCGTACGAGAGTTTTTCGATGGAAAACCCGGTATGTTGAAGCAATTCTTTTACCGTAATGCGGTTGTAACGACGCCCGGTGTGGACGGCTATGTCATGTTTACCCCGCAGCCACTCGTAAGAGGCGACTCGGATCAGTATCCATCCGCCAGGTTTAAGCACCCGCCACAATTCAGCAATTGCAATGGCATCGTTTTCCACATGCCGGGAGTACAGCACGTCAAAACTGGTAACGAGATCAAATTGGTTGGACGGAAATGGTAAAGCAGTAATCGTAGACCGGGAAAGGCGCGAGAGGTACCGTTGTTGGCAGAAGCTTAAGGCTAAGGACGAGATATCGATCCCATTGACCTTCCCAAAGCGGGAAAGTGTATCGGACATGTTTTTGCCGGTCCCGCAGCCGGCATCCAGAATGAATAGATCAGTTTGAGCCGGTAAATACTCGGTTAAGAGTGCCTTGGTGATCGCATCCATTCCCCGATACCACCAATGACAATCCTCCGCCTTGAACATGACCTTGTATTCACGCTCTTCCACTGAGCCTCTATGGGACCGTATAGGCTGTCAGAAGGATATTCTGACAATCATGTTGGATGGTATATTCACCGCCCGGGTTCAATTGTGCCCAGGTTTCCA
>DATMYN010000283.1:0-4319 GCA_035560875.1 Longilinea sp.
AGGGCCATTCCTTTTCCAACGACTTTTGCGGGTCCTCGGCAGCCTGGTGATAGCAGTTATTGCATGGTATTCGGGGCAAAGTATTCTGCTGTACATCGTAGCAGCTGTTCTGCTTTTTACTGCCGTTTATGACCGCTGTCCAATCTTCAAAGCCATCGCAGCTAAATTAGGCTGGCGTATCTAGGCCATAAAAAAATCCGGCGTTTACCGCCGGATTTTTATCGATCAACTTCGGATAAAGTGGGGGATTTCGCCAGGCAACTCGAGAGAGAGTTCCACCAGACCGGCGAATTCATCCTTCTCATACCAGGGGGTCTGGTAGATCAATTTCTTTATCCCATTCTTCTCAATGGTGTAAACATTAGCCTTACGTTCATCCAACAGAGCTTGAACCTTTTCCCTGGATGCACCAGGGTGGCAATCCAGCAGATTGGATCCGATCAAGCGCCTGCCGCCATCCTTAGCAAATACCAGGGTCGCCTTCTCATTCATGTAGAGAATGATGCCTTGTGGGTCGCATACCGTTACCGCTCCCGGAAAACCTTCGATCCAATTAGGAATAGTTGTCATGTGATCTCCTTAGCCCGCAAGGTATGCCAGATTCATTTGGCTGACTGGATGACTTCGACAGAAGGAACCTGTACACCCTTCTTATAAATAAGGTAAAGGATGGCGAGACTGACCAGTGTCAAACCTGCCCAAATTCCCTCAACACCCCACTCACTCATCCCCATATTGGAGAAGAAAATGGATACGGTATCTACTGCTGTGTGCCAGAGAATGGCGGCAACCAGCCACAACCATTGTTTGCGTGAGACAGATATCCATACCATTACTGCCAGCGATAGATGCATGATGGTATTGAATACCACACCAAAGAGGGCAGTAAAGGGGATATGCCAGGCCATTGCCCAATAATCCGTCATCTGCAATGAAAGTATGGCAGCATCCGCTTCTTCCAGGTTGAAGACTTCAACGCCTTGATAGCGGGCAACCATCATCATCACAAAGCTGATGGCGATCGGCATAACAACATACAGCAGGGTTTCTATCCCGGCATGTCCTGCCCCCACAGTCAGGGCGGCTTCCCAAGAATTCCCTTTTTCCTTGAGGTATTTGAACCCAATGTAGCGGGCTACTTCTTCCAATAATGCCGTAATCAAGGAGACCATGATCGAACCAATCAAGATCGCCTGTACTGGATCTGTGATGGTTGTTAGAAAATTGGTAAGGGGGTTTTGTAACCCGCTGATAACGACGATTTGAATGGTTTGAGCTGCCAGAAAAGCCAACGCCCCAACGCCAACGACCAACCAGGTGATTTTATAATGGCGGGTAAGGAAGACCACCAACCCTACCGCCAGGGCAATTTCCAATAGAATGCTGATGATATATGAAATAGTCAACATAGGGAACACCTCCAATCGATATACCCGATTGTAACATGTAAGGATAGAGGGGTTTATGTGGGTCTTGTAAGGTTTCACGTGAAACATTTCCACGCCCTTACGGTCGCGAAGGGGCAGACATAGGTGTCCGCCCGTCTTCTTATAGGGAAAAACCCCTTACATTCAATACATCCGTGTGCTCCGTCCTTTTTGTCGCATCCGTGTGCACATACGAGCTACCTTATAGCAGACCCATATGCCTACCCATTGGCATATCTCGGACGGGGTTTCCCCGCCCTTACAGTCGCGTTGGGGAAGACCCCGGACTTAAAGCTGAGGAAACGATCGAGCAAATCCATTAAAAATACACCGTACCCTTGGTAGGGTACGGTGTATTGGATGAATAATCCAATATTTTACTGTATTGCTTCTGGCTCTCCTGCAACCACAGCCGGGATTGTTTCACGTGAAACATCTTTCCACCCGATCAGGATCGCAATGGCCGCCAGCAGGAAGCCAATCCCTGAAACCACACCGACCGATGCCGGCCCAAAGAGCGGATTAGGCTGTCCGATCGTGGTCATAAGCGCTACTCCGGCAACACCGTTTAGTATGCCGTGAAATATTACCGCCGGCCATACACTCTGGGCTTTGAGAGCCATCCATCCGGCGAAAATTCCACTGGTGATGCAGAACCAGGTCATCGCCAATATCCCTAGCCAGGGGTAACCAGGGTAATCAAACCCAAAGTTGTGCCCCATGGCAATGATCGGAGCGTGCCAGATACCCCAGATCAATCCGGTGATGATCAAGGCTTTACGTCCGCCTAATGGCAGTAATTTCCGCACAAGGTAGGCCCGCCAGCCGAATTCTTCGCCAAATACAAAGATCAAATTGATAAATGGCGAGATGAGAATACCAATACCGGTTTGCAGCAGCAAATAGGTCCAGGGATTGATATCAAGACTGGGTAAACCTCCGGCGCTGACGGCTGCCATGCGCAAGATCTCACTGACATAACTCAACGAGGCATCAAAATATTGCGGGAAGAATACATAGTAGATGATCCCACCTCCCAGCATCAGTGCGGGTGTCCCGATCCAGGCGATCAGCCAATACTTCCAGCCTTGTTTCAAACGCGGCCGCAAGAAAAGATCTTTCCAGCCTTCTTTGGTGATGAGACGGGTGAAGATATTTGCCAGAGTTGGCGCCCACATATACCCGGTCGCCAGCAAGAGTGTTGCCAGGGTAAAACCGCCCCCGATCACCGGACTATTGACCAAACCGCCGGTGAAATAGATCACGAGCGCTACAATCCAGGCTATCCCAATCGCAATCGCCAAAAAGATCCAAATCCGTTTCGTTTCTACTTGTTTTTCCATTTTTTCCTCTATGAATAGATACTGCGGGGCGGGAAGTGCCGCCCCGCAGTGTAACCATCCCAACAAATACGTTATTTCTCTTTACCTAATTGCTCGCGTGCCAGTGAAGTAAGTCCGGCCATACCGCCCAGGTTCATGGAATCTACTGCGCTGGATGGGACAATGACCAAGGCACCCTTGTCTTTCATGCCTTCGAAGAGCATATTCATAGCCCGCAGGTGTAAAGCAGTCGGGTTGTTGACATATGCTTTAGCTGCATCGGCAAAGCTGGCGGCAATCTGTTTTTCCGATTCACCCAAAATAACCCGCGCCTGGCGTTCGCGTTCAGCCTGTGCCTGGCGGCTCATGGCGTCTTCCAGATCGGCTGGGATGATCACATCCCGGATCTCTACCGATTGAACGGTGATGCCCCAGGGGGTGGTGCGTTCATCGATGATCTTCTGCAGGTCGGCATCCATCCGAGCCCGCCCAACCAGGATATCTGCCAAGGCCATTTGCCCAATGATCTCGCGCAGGGCGGTTTGGCTGGCCCAGGTGATGGCGTTGCGGTAATTCTCTACCTCCAGGGCAGCCTTCTCGGCATCCCAGACCATCCAGAAGAGGACTGCATCCACATTCACAGGGACAGTGTCACGCGTGAGGGTTTTCTCGGCGCTGAAGGGGGTTACCATCACGCGCTGATCCACCCAGGCCGCCACACTATCAAGAATCGGCCAGAGCCAAAACACTCCCGGTCCTTTAAGACCCTTGGTTTTACCCAGCCGCAGGATAACGGCTTTTTCCCACTGGTTGGCGGTGCGCAGGGAATACATGAAAGTCATGCCAATCAAGATCCAGGTGATTGCCCATGCCACAATCCAATTTTCATTCACATGCATAGCAGCATCCAAAACGATAGCACCGATGATTCCGATAAAAAACAGGATCATCCCAATGAAGATGCCCAGGGCTCCCATGTGTTCTTTATTGCTCTGTAATTTGGCTGCGTTCAGGCTGGCAAGAACAGAAGAATTTTTAACCAAGGAAAATTCTTCGCCTGCCTGATTGGTTGTGCTCTTTTCTTTCATTCAAATCTCCTCTCGTAAATAGGTCAAACCTTACTCATTTTCTATGGGGCGTTTTCCCCATAGAATGGATTGGTGTTCAATATCATTTTTTACCTCATCCAAGGTAAAACCTAACCGCTCTGCCTCCGTAAGATATCGGTTGGTTAAACCAGCCAATACTTCCTGACGCAATTGACTGCGCACCTCTTCCGTGGGTCGTTCTAAAATATACGTTCCTCTGCCTTGCTGTGTAGATATCAAGTGAGCCTCATCTAACATACGGTATGCCCGTGCCACCGTATTAAAATTGACACGCAGATCGGATGCCAACTGCCGCACGGTAGGTAATTGGTCGCCGGGAGATAACTCCCCCTGGTACACCATCGTCTCAACCATGTGGACGATCTGCGCATAAATGGGGACACCCGAGCGGAAATCTAATTCGATGTTGGTTGGAAATGGCACCGTTTGTGTCCTCCTTTCATAATGTATCATTGTATCAT
>DATMYN010000284.1:0-2580 GCA_035560875.1 Longilinea sp.
ATCCAATAGATCGCCGGTTGCAGTACCGTGGATCGCCGAGAGGGAATAGGGTTCACCCATCCCCAATTCATAGAAATCAGCCGCATTCGCCCGCTGACGGTCGCTATCGGCTTTGTTAACCACCAAAAATACAGGCGGGAAAAGTTTATCACCCTGCTTGGTTTGGCTTCGCCGCAGCAGTTGAGCAACTTCTACATCGGCGGGGGTCACACCGGTAATGGCATCGACAAGAAAGAGGATAGCATCCGACTCTTGCACGGCCAATAAGGCTTGGGCTTTAATTTGGGCTATGTATTCTGCCGAATTTATCGAGAGGGGTTCCTTCCCTCCCGATGTGGGATCGATGCCACCCGTATCGATAATACCAAAGGAAATCCCATTCCAATCGGCTTCGGCATACAGCCGATCACGGGTTGTACCGGGGGTATCATCCACAATCGCCAATGGCTCACCAGCCAGGCGGTTGAAAAGGGTGCTTTTTCCAACATTCGGCCTGCCCACCAGGGCAACAACCGGTTTATTCATATACGAGGTACTCCTGCTCTTATGGTTGGGTAGTAGAGGTCAAAACCACTTCAACAGTTGATGGTAACACAGAATCAACTTGAATATTATTGATTTGTAAAATTACTTCGACTTCCAACTGATAGGTCCCGGCCGTCAATCCTTGGGCATTCACCACAACCTGAATATCCGTCTGGCGGGCTTCTTCCAACAAAGGCAGCGGGCCGGAAAGGATCACATCGATCCACTGTGGTGAAATTTCAGCAACCAGACCTGTAGGAAGGTTAATGATCTCAACGGTCAGGTCGTTAAAGGTAATGCTTCCTTCAATGGACGCAATACCTACCTGGACCAAAACCGATTCACTACCCACGGCTGTGATCCCAGTCGGTAAGTTAAGGCTAAGGTTTACTTCGGTATCTTCCTGCAATCCGGTGATATCAAGCGGCATGGTTTCGATATATCCGGGTAAATTCTCCACCAATTGAGGGTCTGCCGAAAAAACAGTGATCACGGCCGGGGCGACGGTAATATTGGTCAAACGATAACCTCTGGCAAGCTGGCCGGTTACATTCACCCGCACAACCACATTGCGGTAGCCGCCCAACTGAACAATCGGGAGATCTACCAATACCTCATCGGGAGTGACTTCGACCCCCGCAACGGTTTGCCCGTCAATATCCATTGGGGTTAAACCCATGGATTCAGAAATGTTTTCCTGTTGGCCGTTCAAATTAAACACTGCTTGAACATGGTCAACCAGGTCGACCCGCGAGCGCGGACCACTGATGGTAACTATCTCCGGATCAATCGTAGCAATACCGGCTTCAAACCCGGTACCCGGATCACCGATCAGGTCCAGGTGCACATCCACCTGCCGGGTAGCAAACTCCTCTAGAACCACAACCACATCTTCAGGTGATTGGGATAGTACGCGTACCGGAGTGACACCGATCTGTACCTGGATGGTAACGATATGTTCCCCAGCAGCAAGCCCCGAGAAATCCATCACCGCTCTTACCAAGGTGTCATCACTCTCCAGTCGATCCCATACCGACTGAGGGGCACTGAGTTGCAGGGTTAAAGTATCCGGTAATTCATCGATCGAGACCAGATCATT
Organism: Longilinea sp.; assembly: GCA_035560875.1. Classification (GTDB taxonomy): domain Bacteria; phylum Chloroflexota; class Anaerolineae; order Anaerolineales; family Anaerolineaceae; genus DATMYN01. The sequence goes on from DATMYN010000284.1 coordinate 1,625, forward strand.
ATCCAAGCCAATGACTTCGATCGCAATTTGATTTGGATACTCACGCTCTTCAGTTGGATCATTAGAGGTTACCGCCATGATCCACACCGCCAAGGCTAAAATAAAGGCGGTCAACAAGGTAGGTAAGGTTTTTAAGAAGCGCCGGAGGTTTTTCATCAATTGTCCTCCGAGTGCACCAGTGAATCCCACCACTTCCGCAGCCAACCACGCAGATCGAAGGTGGCGCTGCCTTCCGGAGAGCGGTAAAATGCCAGCAAGATATTTTCCAATCGATCGGTGTCGAGACGGCGGATCATACGGCCACCGTGGGCAATAGAAATAGAACCGGTTTCTTCGGAAACCACCACGGCGACAGCATCACTGGCCTCTGAAATGCCCAATGCAGCCCGGTGGCGTAACCCCATTTGTCGGTCGGGGGTGCGGTTGAGAATGCCACTGGCTGAGAGCGGCATTACACACGCGGCTGCCCTTACTTGATTGTCTTCAATGATAACGGCGCCATCGTGCAGGGGAGTATTTGGATAAAAGATCTGCATGAGTAATTCCGCCGTTACGGCGGCATTCAATTGCACACCGGTGCGCACATACTCATTTAAGACATCATTCCGTTCGAGGATGATCAAAGCCCCATGCTGGCGGGCTGAAAGGCGTGCCGCCGCAGCAACAACGGCCTTGATGGTCTCAGGCATACCCATGGCCACTCTGGAATGGCGCAGGGGCATATTCTCAGCCCCGGCTCTACCCAGCCGCTCCAAGCCGCGGCGGATCTCAGGGGCAAAAATGACAGGGATGGCTAATAACAAGGCGGGTAAACTGGTTTGGATGAGCCAGGAAAACGCGGGCAGGTCTACCAGACTGGCTAGCAGACTGATCAGGACTACTAATAATATAAAACCCCTTAGTAATGCAATAGCCTGGGTATCTCTGAGCATCATGAGGATAGCATAAAATACCAC
>DATMYN010000285.1:0-2344 GCA_035560875.1 Longilinea sp.
GTTTATAACCATATACATCACCACCCATGGACCTTTCGTTGGCCCGCGCCGGTTTATCATCCTGCTGGCTTTGATCATCCTTGTTTTTTCCGTCTGGTATTATGGAAAAGCCATAATGGCGGCTAAGCAATGGCCAAAATATATCGCTTTCATCGTCATTGCCGTTGGGTTGACATTCTACTATCAGGCTATCCGAACCAACCTGTACCAGCCAGAAGTAAGAGAATTGGTCAGAACCGGAGACCCTATCCAGGTATTCCAAGGAATCGTCCAAGCATTAAGACCCTTGCCCAGCAGTGAGCGGATACCTTTTCAAGCCTCGTATTTTCGGACCGGCCCATTCGATATTCTCTATACTGTGATCGAAACACGCGGAAACGGGAATACGGGTACGCATGGCTTGATCACCCTTCAATCTTTCTTGCAGATCATCCCGCGGGTTTTGCTTGGCGATTTGAAAAACGACTATACCGCCGACAATATCATGGCAGCCCAAATGGGTATCTGCTCGTATGATTGCTCCAATTCCGATATAGCCACCAGTTTATCATCCACCATGATCGCCGATTTTGGCTTCGCCGGCTTGATCCTTCCCCCCGTGATCGTTCTGTTTTCACTACTGCTTTTTTCTCACCTGCCCAAACAAACCAGTATTTTCAACTCCATATTGACCCTTTTCTGGATCCACGCCGCCTTCGAGATCACCGGAAATGTAGAAGGCGCCCTTGTGGATGTCCTCGCCTCGCTGCGGAATGCTGCTTTGATCTTTTTGGTCCTGTTCCCATTGGACTTTATCTGGACCCATTTCCTCAAACACCCACGGGTAAAACCACCCCAACCGGAATTGGCAAGCCCACCCAACGAGTCGGCCAGTGATTGATCTGCTCTTGTTACGGGATTTTATCCAAGATCAGCGCCTGAGCATGGAAATCTATGCTGATTTGGTCGCGAAAACCCTCAGAGAGGGTTACTCCCAAACAATCTTTGTTCGTGAATTCACACCATCACTGCCCGGATGGACCAAAAAACTGGGCGGGTTACGCCTGGCCCGCTATGGTTTATATCCATTACAGGTGGTAAACCAAAAAGCATCCCTCTATCACATCATCGAGCATGGGTATGCCCACTTGATCCCGTGGTTGAACCCCAAGAAAACCGTTGTGACCGTCCACGATCTGATGCCCCTGGTACGCTGGAAAGGGAAGATCAACGGAGTACCACACGGCCGGATCCCATTACTGGCATTGATCTCCTTAAATTCATTAAAACAAGCCGCCCATCTTATTGCCGTATCCAATAACACTCGGGATGACTTGGTAAACCTGCTTGGTTGCGACCCGCAGCGCATCACGGTGATCTATTCCGGCATCGATCCGGTTTTCAAACCCTTTTCCTCTGCCGAGAAGAAATCAACCTCTGAAACCACCTTCAAGAGCGATCCGAATATCAAGAAGATCCTGATATCCGGTTCTGCCTTTTATAAGAACAATGAAACCGCTTGTAAAACTGCCGCCTATTTGAAAACGATCTATCCGGATAAATTTAAAGTGATCAAGACCGGTAAACCCTCTTCCGAATGGGCGGAGTGGGTTGATCAATACCATCTGGAAGAGGATGTGGTGGACGTAGGCATTGTTTCCCGCCCGCAAATGGCTGCCGTCTATAATGCGGTCGATGTGCTTCTATTCCCCTCCCTTTATGAGGGGTTCGGATGGCCGCCTTTAGAAGCCATGGCATGCGGCACGCCGGTGGTCACATCCAATGCCGCCTCTATACCGGAAGTGGTCGGGGATGCAGCCATCACCCTTGACCCTTACGACCACATTGGGTATGCTCAAACGATCTCAAGAACCTTTTCGGATCAAAATTTCCGCCAAAGTTATATCGAAAAAGGATTAACCCGCGCAAAAGTCTTTACCTGGGAAAAAACCGCCCGTCAAATCATGGATGTATATGTCAAAGTTATTGGTAATGGTAGTATCCATTCGGAATAGGAAGTAACGAGGATGAGAATCTTAAGGATCATTGATACGTTAGATCCAACCCATGGAGGGCCGATCGATTCACTCATCAATGGGACATATACGATGGAAGCAATTGGGCATACAACCGAGATCATCACATTAGATGATCCCACCCGATTCGTTCCGAACGGTTTCCCGGGCGTGATCCATGACTTAAGCCCAAGTTTGGGGAAATACCGCTTCAACCTACGTCTGGTACCCTGGCTGGTTAATCACGGGGCAGAGTATGACGCCGTCATTGTTGAGGGGGTTTGGCAGTATCCGACCTTTGCTGTTTGGCTGGCTTCCAGGGTAAATAAATTCCCCTATTTCATGATCGT
>DATMYN010000286.1:0-3681 GCA_035560875.1 Longilinea sp.
CCTTTAAGAATATCCAGGTTGACCATTCTTTTAATCCAATGGCTTTGTGGATCCTTTACAGTTGTATCGGCGACAAGATCCTCTGGAAATGGCCTTACTTTCCACAAGGCATAAGTACTCATGGCAGCGCCAATGAAACCGATCAGGAATACCACCTGATAACCGATTGGGAAATCGATATGGTTCAATATCCAACCGCAAGCTAAAGAACTGACTGCAGTGGCTAAAGCAATAAAAGCTCCTCGAATTCCGGCAACTTGCCCGCGCCATTCGATTGGTACTGCTTCACCTAACAAGGCATTGAAACCAAGGTTCAGTGCCGTACCAGGGATACTCATTATGAATACAGAAAGCAAGATAGTGACGATTTGCGGTTGCGATTGAGGAAATATCCAAGGATAAATACAAAGGAACAAGTAAAAGATCCGGCTGGCAACCGCGGTAAGAAAAACTGCCCTACTGGTATTTTTTCGAGAAAACCAAACCCCTAATGGGAGCGAAATGAACAATGCGACAATGGCTGGAGCAGCCGTAAGGATCCCCACGCTGCCAGGTTCAGCGCCCAGACGGGTCACATAGATTGGCAAGAACGCGATCGTACTGCCGTTGAGAATACCAAACCAGGCAACATCAGCATACAGGTTCCTAAAATTCGACCGGTACTTCTCTGGCGCCTTTGAACCGAAATCAATTATCTGAGGAAAAACTCGTTTAATCATTTTCTTCCATCATCAGGCACTGGTATAATTTTGTACCAGTATGAACATCATAAAAGAACAATTCCTGCTCGATCCCACTGTTTGTTTTCTCAACCACGGTTCTTTTGGCGCAACCCCGCTGCCTGTGTTTCAAAAATATCAGGAATGGCAGCGTGTACTGGAAAATCAACCGGTTGAGTTCTTGGGTAGAAAAGCATCCGATCTCCTACGGATTGCCAGGGATGAATTGGCAAATTTCCTTCATGCTCAAACGGATGATATCGTTTTTGTTACAAACGCTACCTATGGGATTAACACCATTGCACGTTCTTTGGTGTTGCACGAAGGAGATGAAGTCCTTTCCACAAACCATGAGTACGGTGCCGTGGATCGTACCTGGAAATTTCTCGCCTCAAAGCAGGGTTTCAAGTATATCAATTATTATGTAAACACACCAGTTGAAAGCCGTCAAAGCTGGGTGGAGAACTTTTGGCGAGGTGTAACCTCACAAACAAAGGTCATCAACCTTAGTCACATCACATCACCCACTACCCTTATTTTCCCGGTTGAGGAAATTTGCCAACGCGCTCGCTCCGCCGGTATCATCACCGTTATTGATGGTGCCCATGGTCCCGGTCAGATCGATCTTGATCTTTCTTCGCTTCAAGCCGATTTCTACACCGGCAACCTTCATAAATGGCTATGCGCATCTAAGGGATCTGCTTTTTTGTACGCTGCCCCATCTGCACAGCATCTCATTGAGCCTTTGGTTGTAAGTTGGGGATGGCAAAGTGACAACCCTGGACCATCGAAATACGTAGATTATATGGAGTGGAATGGCACCCGTGATATTAGCGCGTTCCTGGCGGTTCCGGATGCGATCCGGTTCTTTAACCAAAATATTCGAGGCATCCCCCAAAACGAATGCCGGAAAATGGTAACGGAGACATCGCAAAGAATATGCGAAATTACTGGCCTGGCTCCTCTTTCAATTGGTCCAGTTTGGACAGCTCAGATGGGAAGCTCAGTATTACCAGAAAACATTGATGGAAATTGGTTAAAGAATGAGCTTTACGAAAAACATCGAATAGAAATACCGGTTATCTGGTGGGAGGATCATTGGTTGATCCGATATTCGTATCAAATCTATAATTCCCAACAAGATATGGACCACTTGATAACCTGTCTAGAATCAATATTGCATAACTTGAGGTGAATGATGACTGATATTGCTGTTGCATTGGGTGGCGGTGGAATTAAAGGGATCGCTCATGTGGGTGCCCTTCAAAAATTGGTTGAGGCCGGCTATACCATCAAAGCTGTTGCCGGTACATCCGCCGGCGGGATTGTCGGGGCTATGATCGCAGCCGGTTACAGCCCCGATGATCTAAAAGAAATCCTCTTGACAATGAATCAAGGGAACTTGTTCAAGAGAAAACCCGATGAAGGTCCTGCTCTCTTAGGCCTCAGTGGCTTAACGGACATTCTGACAGAAAAATTGGGATCTATGAAATTCGATGAACTTAAGATCCCCTACGCCTCTACGGCTGTGGATTTGATCACATCGCAAGAATTGGTGATCAATCGTGGAAGTGTAATCGATGCGGTCCTTGCCACAGTCGCTGTCCCGGGTGTGTTTCCTCCCCGCGAGATCGGTCAATATCGATTCATCGATGGAGGCGTATTGGACCCTGTCCCGGTCAGTGTCGTTCGCTGGCTCAACCCCGACCTCCCCATCGTTGCCATCTGTCTTTCTCCCGAGCCAGCTAAATGGTCTGAACTTACTTCGTTCCGGCTGCCGGTAACCAACTCATTGGTTGGACCAATTGTCGATCAAATCAACCGGTTACGGATCGGCCAGGCAGTCCAGATCTTCTTGCGCTCACTGGAGATCACCGACCGCATGCTGGCAGAAATTCGCATGCAGAATGAAAAACCGGATGCGATTGTACGCCCGGATGTAGAGCGCTTTGGGATATTGGATAATGTCGACCCGCTTGTTTTGATGGAAGAAGGCGCCAAGGCTATGGAAGCCAAATTACCGGAAATCCAAAAAGCAACTCAATGGGTCAGCCAGGTTCAGCGAAAGCTAACCCAGAAGAAACAAACGGTTAGAACGATGGAATGATCTAAATGACCGACTTGAAGGATTACTCCAAACAAACAACCAAACGACTTCTGTTTGGATTCTTTGGGATAATCGTGCTGGTCGGTTTAGGTATTGTTGCTTTTATATGGGGAATCCCGTCTGCTATCAGTGGATTACTTTGCCTGATCGCAAGCGGGATTCCTATTTTCCTGATAATAGTTGTCTTATGGGTTATCGACAGTATCGTAAAGAAATCTCGAAGTTGATGCTGTTCTGAAAATTGAAATTAATGCCCTTGAAGATAGGCTATCACAGAAAGGATGATCCCAATTCCAGCGATGATCAAAATTACCAGACCCATCGGAACACCGCCTAAAATAACCGCAGATCCACTATCTGAATAAGACGGGATCTCTAGTGGTGCAGAAGGTGTATACGTAGGTAACAGCGTCGGATTGGGCGTTACTACGAACTGGGCCGCCAAGGTCGGGTTGATCGTCAGGGTTACTTCAGGGGTTGGTGTGGGTGGTGGTTCAATGATAGGTAACTCTCCGGGGGTAAGGGTTACATACGGTGAATATACCCAGGCTTCATTTCCGGGAATGCCGACATATTCAATCAATACCCAATCACCGCCTGAGGACCGTCCAAGCGCAGGCACGGTTTGACCCGCCAGGAGGACACCAACCAATTCATAGAAACGACCTGGTCCGCTGCGAATATTTACCTGTGCTTGATCAAGGTTTACCGTCGCCATTACACCTGTGGGTGTACCTGTAACTGTTGGAATGGAGCCGGTAGGTTGTTGGTACAATAATCCGGCATTGGCCGGGATAACGGCAGCAAAAAATGTTATTCCTGAAAATAGGACTAATACTATAATAAGACTAATGC
>DATMYN010000287.1:0-3558 GCA_035560875.1 Longilinea sp.
GTCATAATACCATCCGTGGCGCTGCCGGCGGATCGATCTATAACGCCGAATTATTGGTCCAGGCTGGATATCTTTCGAAGTAGAAGGTGATCATGACAGCTTACGCCGGTGTGTTGGAACGTTACCGTCCTTACCTGGATATTCCATCCTATACACAAACGGTCACACTTTTGGAAGGGAATACCCCTTTGATCCCCGTCCCTCATTTAGCAGAGGAATTGGGCGGAGGTTTTGAATTGTTCGTGAAATTCGAGGGTACGAACCCCACCGGTTCTTTCAAGGATCGCGGTATGACCATTGCAGTGGGGGAGGCAGTGGGCAAAGGGATGCGTACAGTCATTTGTGCTTCCACCGGCAACACGGCCGCTTCGGCAGCGGCATACGCTGCCCGCGCCGGACTGCGCGCCATCGTCATCATCCCAGCCGGCAAGGTGGCAGCCGGTAAATTGGCGGGCGCCATTGCTTATGGAGCAGAGGTCATCCAGATCGATGGGTCTTTTGACGACGCCTTGGACCTGGTTGTGGCGATCTCGGATCACAGCCCGATTGCCCTGGTCAATTCATTGAATCCTTACCGGTTGGAAGGGCAAAAAACAGCTGCCTTTGAGATCTGTGAAACCTTGGGGCAGGCGCCGGATTGGCTGGCTTTACCGGTGGGCAATGCCGGAAACATCAGCGCCTATTGGCTAGGATTTACCCAGTTCCACAAGCGCCAATCGACAGGTTTGCCGCGAATCTTAGGCGTGCAAGCCGAAGGATCCGCACCGTTGGTTTTGGGGCATCCGGTGGAACATCCCGAGACCGTGGCAACCGCCATCCGCATCGGTAAACCGGCGCGCGGCGAGCAAGCCTTACAGGCGGCCGAGGAATCGCACGGACGGATCATTGCAGTTAGCGATGCGGCTATCTTAAGCATGCAGAAACGCCTGGCTGCCAACGGGGTGTGGGTGGAACCGGCTTCCGCCGCCGGCCTGGCCGGGTTAGCTTATGAGTTGGAGCATGGAAAGATCGATCTGAAGGGCAAACGGGTGGCCGCGGTTTGTACCGGGCATGGTCTCAAAGACCCCGATATCATCACCCGCGATATGCCTGCACCGAAAGTGCTGCCGGCTGAACAACGGGCCTTGGAAGATTATCTGGCGGGTGGCAAATGACCTTAGGTGTGCGTGTGCGCGTGCCGGCGACCACCGCCAACCTTGGTCCGGGTTTCGATTGCCTTGGGTTAGCGCTTGACCTATGGAATGAGGTTGATATTCGCCTAATTGGAAATGAATTGAAAATATCCAACGAAGGTGAAGGAGCCGGTATCCTGCCGGCAAATGCCAAGAATGCTATTTTTCGAGCGATGAAAGCCTTGGCAGATCAAAAAGATATCCCCCTGCCTGCCGGGATACAGATCACAAGCCGGAACGCGATCCCATTAGGTTCGGGGTTGGGATCCAGCGCAGCCGCTGTTCTGGCAGGGATCTTTAGCGCCGGCAGCTTATTCGATGTCAAGCTTTCTTTTCAGGAACAATTGGATTTGGCGGCTGAGCTTGAAGGTCATCCGGATAACGTCGCGCCCTGCCTGCTGGGCGGGTTGACGGCTTGCATGCAAACGGAGCATGGGGTGGTGGTGCGATCGCTACCGTTGAAAGAAATGCCCATTTTAATAGCGTTACCAGACTTTAACTTTTCCACCAGGGTTGCGCGCAGTGTGCTGCCAAAGCTTGTCCCTTATAAGGATGCTGTTTTCAACATCAGCCACACATTAATGGTCACGCAGGCTTTACAAGAAGGGGATTTTGATCTTTTGAAAGAAGCCATGCAGGACCGGCTGCACCAGCCTTACCGCCTTCCGCTCATCCCAGGGGCGCAGCAGGCAATGGAAGCGGCCTATCGAGCCGGTGCAGCAACCGTGGCACTCTCTGGAGCAGGTCCGGCTTTATTGGTTGTATGCCGGTACACGGAGGATAGGGAAACGGTTGCAGGGGTGATGCGCACGCAATTCGAACAGGCTGGGTTAGCCATGCGGTATTTTTTACCAGGTATTGCCTTTAAAGGTGTTGAAACAAAAATAATTCACGAATAAAGTGTTGGGGTAATAGCTGTCCCCCTTAAGTTTCATCCCCTTGATTTACTTCTTCCATCATCTCCTTGATCCAGCGGAGATAAACCTCTTCGTACATTTCGCCGAAACGGCGGGTGGCTTCCCACATGCGTGCATCCTTGGCTAACTGGGGATGCTGCTGTATATAGGTTTCGATAAACCCGCCCACTCCGCTGCGATAATAGGCTAATTGTTTTTGGTGCAGGTCGTGTTGGAGTTGAAGCTGTGCCAGCACCTGCTTGGGATCAGCCTGGGCGGCAAAGAACATCTTTAAGATCAGGGTTTCTTTTTTGGGACTGAGGCTCATATACGGTTCTGCCAGCCAGGATAAAAAATCAGTTCTGCCTGTGAGTGTTATGGTATACACACGCCGGTCGGGACGCTCTTGTTGTTCATGGATAAGGGAGGTAACCTCTCCCGCTTCTTCGAGCGCCTTGAGGGTGATATAGATCTGGCTTAATTTGGCATGCCAGAAATGTGTGGTTGATCGGTCGATACGCTGTTTTAACTCGTATCCGGTCATTGGTGAGTAATTTAAGAATCCAAGCAAGGTATATTTGAGCATATTACAACCAGGTGACGCTTTTCAGTTCGCGGCGGATGCCGCGCAGGAAGGGATGTTTTGGATATCCCAGGATCATGGAGGCGACAATCTCATTATTTTCGGGAATTTTAAAGAAATCCCGCAGTTGTTTACTTTTTTCTACCGCCGGTGGGATCAAGTCCATGGCGGTCGCTCCCAGACCTAATGAATGGGCGGCTAAGATACCATACGTAAGGGCAAGGTAGATATCCGGGACGTAGTTTTCACCATTCCGGTCGGCATGGAACAAGATCAAAGCGGGAGCCCTGCGCATGATCGTGTCTTCTTTTCCTGACCGCAGATCAGGCATGCGGTTAACCATCATCGGAATGACATGGTTCTTGACGGTGATATATTTTTCGCGTCCGGCGCTCTTGCGGACGAATTGGCGGGCGATTGGGTTGCCCATTGCCTTGATCAGATAGGCATACAGGTCGATCATCATCGGCAGCGCTTGGTGAAGTTTCTCGGGATCTTCGATCACGGTTAGTTCAGTCTTGATGGGTGGAAATCCCGGGGGAGCGGATCGGATGGCTTGAACCACTTTATCCAGCAGCTCATGCGGAACAGGTTTATCTAAAAAGCTGCGTACAGCCCGCCGGCTGGAAATGAGGTGAACGAATTGCTCGTTCTCGTGCCCATCCAATTTTGGCTGTGGGTAAAAATCCTTGTCATAAGTCAGCCCAGGCACATGGATAGATTGAGTGGGGCAGATGGCCATGCAATGACCGCAGTGGAAACACATCCATAAGCGGTCTTGGCGAAAGTCTACTTTCCCTGTTGAGTCTTTTTGGATGATGCGGTTAGGGCACAGGTCAATGCAGCTTCCGCATCGCTTGCAGGTAGATTGGGTTATAACCCAGTTTTCTTCCATTTTCACTGCCTT
>DATMYN010000288.1:0-3577 GCA_035560875.1 Longilinea sp.
TGCCTATCCTATGCAGAAATGAAAAAGAATCTAAGCAATAAAAATACCCCCAACCGGTCTTTTATCCTTTTTCGCTTTTCCTAGGGTCTACGCCAGATCATATTCCACGGCAGCGTCAGTACAGATGGAGTGGTCGAATCGGTTGTGATCTGCGTCACCTGGGAAGCCAGCAGTGTCCCTAACGCCCCTTCCCCGGTCATGTAATGCCGGGCTGCATCTTCGATGGAGCCGAACGGCCCCACCACCGCTCCCATATTATCCAGCACGTAGATAGCCTCGCCGGTGTTGACCGCGCACACATTATGTCCTTCGTTGGTGTCGGCGTTGATACCCAGCATCACGGCGTCGATGCCGTTACTTTCCAGGAAGTAGCACTGCAAAATCGCGTGCCCATCGCAGTCATCCACGCCGCGTTCATAGACAAGCCAGGCCGGGGCGTATTCATTCTCACCGCGCTCGCGGTCATCAAATGCCACATCATACATCATGTTGTTGGCCATGAATTCGCTTACCCGCTCGATGGTATTCAAGCATGGAGTGATCTCTTCGAAGGTTAGCTGCGTCCTGGCGCTTGGGGCAGTGGCATTCGTGCAGAAATCACTGGTCGGTGAAGGGCGGGCCGTTTCGGTGGGCTGAAGTTCAAACGTAGAGCTCGGGCGGGGAGGAAGGCTGGTATCCGGTCCTAAACAGCCAGTCAGGAGCACGATCAAGATCAACAAAATAACCAGAGAAAGTCCAAAAACACGTTTCATACCTCCTCCTTCCCAAATCTACCCAACCCATAATCATTCCACCCGATTATCGCGCATTTTCAAAGACTTAATCAAATTACCAATAAGGGGTAAAGGGTAAAGAAAAACCGGTATGATCTCTCATACCGGTTTTGGTTGTGCTATCGCAATCTAGACATCTAAATTCCTCACGCTCTTGGCGTGCGTCTCAATGAACTTCTTGCGCATCGGCACCGCCTCACCCATGAGCATATCAAAGGTGCGGTCGGCCTCGGCGGCATCATCGATGCCCACCACCAGCAGAGTGCGGTTCTCGGGGTTCATCGTAGTGTCCCACAGTTGTTCGGGGTTCATTTCGCCCAAGCCTTTATAGCGCGACAAGTTGGCTTTTTCGGCGTTGGGTCCCAATTCTTTCAAGATGCGGTCTTTATCCGCATCGTTATAGGCGTATTTAATCGAGTTGCGGAAAGCGATGCGGTACAGGGGCGGTTGAGCAATGTAGAGGTGGCCTTCTTGGATAAGCTGCTGCATATAGCGGAAAAAGAAGGTCATCAGCAGGGTGCGGATATGGCTGCCGTCAACATCGGCATCGCACATGAGGATCACGCGCCCATAGCGCAAACCGGACAGGTCAAAATTATCGCCGATGCCGGTGCCGAGGGCGGAGATGATCGATTTGATCTCCTCGTTGCCCAGCATCTTATCCAATCGGGCGCGCTCGGTGTTTAGGATCTTACCCCGTAAGGGCAGGATAGCCTGGAAGTGGCGGTCGCGGCCTTGTTTGGCCGACCCGCCTGCGCTGTTCCCTTCGACGATGTACATCTCGGATTTGGTTGAATCGCGCTCGGAGCAATCCGCCAGTTTACCCGGCAGGGTCATACTTTCCAGGGCGCTCTTGCGGATGACCAGATCGCGTGCTTTGCGGGCTGCATCCCGCGCTCGGGCGGAGGTGAGGCACTTCGAAACGATCGCCTTGGCAGCCGCCGGATTTTCAGCTAAAAAGGCGCTAAAGGCGTCGCCGACAACCTGCTGCACATAGGTCTGTACCTCAGGGTTCATCAGCTTGACTTTAGTCTGGCTTTCGAACTGCGGGTCTGGGTGCTTGATGCTGACGATGGCGGTCATACCCTCACGCGTGTCGTCGCCGTTAAAATTCGGGTCGGCGTCTTTAAGCAGGCTGGCTTTACGGGCATAGTCGTTGATCACGCGTGTGATTGCCGTGCGCATACCGGTAAGGTGCGTGCCGCCGTCAATGGTATTGATCGTGTTGGCAAAGGAATATACCGATTCGTTGTAGCCGTCCGTATACTGTACGGCGCATTCGATCCCGATCCCTTCAACCTCTTTTTCAACCGCGAAGACCGGATGTAGTACTTCCCGATTGCGGTCCAAATATCGGACAAAGCTGCTGATACCGCCTTCAAAAAAGAAGGACATTTCATGTTTGGGTGTGCGTTCGTCGCGCAGAACGATCTGTACCTTGCGTGTTACGAAAGCCATTTCGCGGAATCGCTGCACCAGGGTATCAAATTTGTAATCCAGGTCGCCTTTAAAGATCTCGGTGTCAAACCGGAAAGTAGTTGTGGTACCGCTGCGTTCCGGGTCACATTTATCGATCACTTTGACAGCTTCCTGGGGCAAGCCGCGCTCGTAGCGTTGGAAATAAACTTTACCCTCGCGATAAACCCGCACCTCGGTCCAGGCTGACAGCGCATTCACCGCCGAAACACCCACGCCGTGCAAACCGCCGGAAACCTTGTACCCGCCGCCGCCGAACTTACCACCGGCGTGCAGGATGGTCATGACCACTTCCAGGGCGGAAACACCCTTTACAGGGTGGATATCTACCGGAATGCCGCGGCCGTTATCTTCTACCGTTACGCTGCTGTCGGCATTGATGGTGATGGATATGCGGTTGCAGATCCCTGCCAGGGCTTCGTCGATGGAGTTATCGACAACTTCATAAACCAGATGGTGTAAGGCTTTCAGGTCCGTGCCGCCCACATACATACCGGGGCGCCGGCGGACTGCTTCTAGCCCTTCCAGAACCTGGATATCTTTTGCTTGATAAGATGAAGAGCCGTTCTGTGTCAAACCAACCTCCAACTAAGATCGATCAGGATATTTTAGGTGTGACGCGGCTGTTCATTCTGCGGATTGCTTCCTGCATCCAGATCAACCCACCGCGGTAATACACAAAAGTAGCAGCACATAATCCGGTGCTGATGAACGCGTGCCCGGCGATGCCGACTCCCATCATCCAATTCCCCGGCCCGGGGAGCATCCACAACAGGCTTAACCCTTGGTTCAATAAGATCGCCGTCATAATGAACATGCCGGTGCCGGGTAGAAAAACCCGCACCATGCGGATGCTGGTGGTAATGGAGGCAAAGGCGCGCTGTTTATTGACGAAAATCCCATGAATGGAGAACACTAAGGGCAGCAGCAGCCAGACACCCATAAAGACCATCACCAGCAGCAAGACCTGAGAAAAACCGCTGCCGGATGTCGTTAGGAGAGATAACACGCTGAAAGCCGGGATAATTAGCAGGGTCAGCACGATCACCAATACCACCGTAAAGGATAATACCTGTCCGTACTGCTGCATGATCAGCCGGAAAGAAAATTTTGTTTTTTCTGGAGCTGTAACCCGGCACAGCGCATCAAAGAAGAGACAGCCCAAGAAGAGACCTGCCAGAACCAGCACCAGCCAAAACAGCATCAGCAGGTCAATGGATGGGATATTGATGATCGATACTTCTCCGAGCGGGTTAGCGGTAAAATTTTGCCCGAATAGTAGACTGGGCACACCTAATGGGTAGGTCCGCAGTAAACTGGCGAAATTA
>DATMYN010000289.1:0-4372 GCA_035560875.1 Longilinea sp.
CATGGCTATTTGGGATGTGATGACGGCCGAGGTCATGGTGCATCCCGAATTATGCCCGTTCGAGACAATGCATTTGGATGTGGTGACTACCCCCGGGGATACGTTCGGTCAGACACGTGTGGACAGCACCCAGCCCGCCAATGTGAATGTGTGCCTGCAGCCGGATATCCAATTGACTTTGCAGACCCTGACGGAGGCGTTCTCCTCGGGAGGATAACACACCTCTCTTTGCCCCGCATGCGGGGGAACCCCCCTCCTGCCTCCCCCCTGACAGGGGGAGGGAAGGTTATAAGGAATTGGGTGAGCACGGGTCCGGGGAGATTGCCATGGCAATAAGATCAAGATGGTGCGTTCCGGAGCGAACGCACCCTACGAGGAGGTTTCGGGCACGGCTGCGAGGGGAGCAGTAAATGGTATTACCCGGCCCGCCGTACTCCCAATCAGTATGCCATAAGTCGACATGCCCCTACGCAAGAAAAAAGGGTGAGCACAGGTCTGGGGTGATTGCTCCCCCCGCCCCGCAAGGGCCCTACGAGAGGGTGCATCAACCGCAGGTGCACAGACCGCAAGGGAAGGTTATGAGGAATTGAGCGGGCAACGGTCTAGGGAGATTGCCACGCCCTTGGAAAAACACCAAGGGCTCGCAATGACACAAAAAAAAAGAAACCCCAAAGGAGTCGATCAAGACCTTTGGGGTTATTGCTGATGGTTTGAAATCAGGTTATGCTTTTACCACTTGGCGTGGTGTTCTTCCGCCCAGCCGATCAGGTCTTTCACTTCCAGCTTCTTACCCTCATCGGTCACCAGGGTGCCGTTATAGCGGCCGAACATCTGATGCACTTCACTGGATAAGATGACGGCGTTGGTTTTGGCGACGCGTTCCACGAAGGGGGTAAATTCCAGGTCCAGGCGGCCGTCGCCGCTCTTCATGTGCCAGGGGGCTTTGTAGTTCTGGTTATTGAAGGTGAAATCGACCTCGCCCAGCTTATGGACTTTACCGTCCAGGATGAAGCAGTTCTCACCAGCTTGAGAGGTATCGCCAAAGCCATAGCCCATATTCAAGCCAATGCGGCGTTTGTCTTTCAAAAATCCACTGGCGGAAGCCCACACCCAGAAGGAGTTATATTCCCACACGCCGCGGCCCCAATCGAGGCTGCCCAAACTGGTGGCGGGGTCCATGGCGAGGCGCGAGCCGCGATAATCCACCCAGCCGCTGGCGGGCATGCAGTTGACCTTGCGGTTATAGTAAAAGCGTTTGCCCTTGATGGGGATAACGATGGTCATGCATTCTTCGTCCTTCGGCAGTTTCAGCTCAACATCCGCATTCAAGTCGCCGTCCAGGAAATCCGGCCAGCGGATCTCGAGCCTGCGGCTTTCTGGAAGAGCGGTGAACTTGAGGAAATACTTGCCGTTATCGTACAAGCTTACACCTTCCGTGCTGTTGCGCGGCAAAGAAATGCCGGTAGCCAGCGGGATGGTGAGGGTGGCTTCGTGGTACTTTCCGGTGGCGAAATCGATCACATAGGCAAAGATCGAACCAAGGTAACCCACATTGCCTAATGTGAAGGAAATGAAGTGAGTGGGAGTGGTGATGCCGTAATAATCCCACACCTTGATGCGGAACTTTTGCCAAAATCGAAACATGGAATAGAAGCGGGCATTTTCCAGGTTACAGTCCAAAATGGGTTGGCGCGCCCAGCCGAAATCCGCCAGGCTACCATCCTCGCGTAACAATGGGCCAGAGCCAGCCAGTTCTCGTTGACCGATCATACTGTCCTCCTGAAGGAAATCATAAGTGTAACAACAGTATAGCTGATTTTAGAAAAAGGACTGCACATTTCTATTATATGAGGGCTAATCCGTTTTTCTTCGACGGGGATGGGTCTTCTTTTCAGCGTACATTTGTTCATCGGCACTGTGAAGCGCAAACGTCAACGGGCGGTCTTGTTCTTCCGTGGCCACACCGATCGATAAGCGCAACTGCTTGCTGCCTGCTGAGCTGGCATGCTTTTTCAGCATGGCATGGATGCGGGAATACAGCTCACAAGCCACATTTTGTCCGGTTTCTGGCAGTAGTACGGCGAATTCATCGCCACCCACCCTGGCGATGGTATCCTGCTGGCGAAAAACGCGGTTCAGGACGTGGGCGGTCTTTTTTAATAAAGCATCGCCGGCGGCGTGTCCAAAATTATCGTTAACAGGCTTCAACCCGTCAACATCGATCATCACAATGCTCACCGGATAATCCTGCGGATAACGCAGCGATTCCATTTGTTTCTCGAAATAACTGCGGTTGTACATGCCGGTCAGGACGTCATGAGTGCTCAGGTACTGCAACTCAATCTCGGCCTGGACCCGTTCCGAAATATCGCGGGCGATGATCATCAAGCGGGATGGTTTGCCGGTGCTGTCGCAAATAACGGCGGTATTGGTCTCCATATAAAAGGGTGTGCGGTTTTCGTGCTGAACCTGATAGGTGGAAACCCCGATCTTTTCCCCGTTAGCCACCCGGCGGATGTTGTCATGCGCCCGCTGCCGGTCGAGGGGAATGACCCAATTCAAGATATTTTGGCCGATGATATCGGCATCCGGGGACAAGTTCAACAGGGTCAGGGCTTGGGGAGAGAAAAACTCCATATTTCCCTCAAGATCGGTGACGGCAATGGCATCGGGGGAGGCATTCACCACCGTGCGGTACAGGATCTCCGATTCGATCAGACGCTGCTGGCTTTCTTGGAGCGCTTTCTGGATGGCTACCCGACTGGAAACATCGCGTACGGTCGCCAGAAGAAAATCCTGAGAGTCCAATACGATCTTCTTGAGTGATACTTCGCACTCAATGAGAGCGCCATCGCGGCGGCGGTGGAGCCAGGGGAAAAATTCGGGCTGCCCCGCCAAGGCTTTATGAATGTAGAACTGAGCAGCTTCTTCAGATGCCCTGCCATCCGCTTGGAAGGGCGGTGAAAACTCTGAGGGAAGATGCCCGATGATCTTATCGCGTGGATAATCGAATAATTGGCAAGCCTGGTCGTTACAATCCCAAAAGACCTCTTTCATCAGAAAGATGGCGTCGGCGGAGCCTTCAAAAAATAGGCGGTATTTCTCTTCCAAATTCAACGATAAAAAGCCTTGCTTCACGGAAAGATAAATACCTTCGGCGGCTTGATCTGAATTGGGTGAAACCTGGACGAGTTTAGTGGGCATAGGGTATTAATACCGGTAAAAAAAGTCGGGCAAAAGGAATTGATTCCCAGCCCGGCTTTTTAGATACTCTCTTTGTTTATTCAGTGATCACGAAATAACGATAGCCGTCTCAGGGCAATCATCCGCCGCCATCTGGACATCTTTTTCCAAATTAGCCGGGACAGCCTCTACCAATACGGTAGCAATACCATCTTTGCCGAGTTTAAAGACATCCGGAGCCGTACTTTCGCACAGTCCGCAGCCAGAGCATTTATCGCGATCGATTGTAACTTTCATGTTCTGTTTCTCCTTCCAAATAATCGGATTCAGTAATTCATTCTATATTAAAAACCGCCGGTATGCAATATTATTCCCAATCTGTCCAATATATTGATAACTTTTTACAAGGTAGGCGGTTAAAGCTCTTTACAGGTCTGCTTATCGCTTTTAATGCAGCCTCGGGCCTTCTCTGCCATACGCGGATGCATGACATAATATTGGTGCCCGGCGCCGGCTTCTTGGGCTTGGGGGGTGAGGACGCCGTCACGCAGACCGCGCAGACCTTCGAGGATCACATCCGGCATGGCAGCTTCAAGGCGCTTGCGCAAGGAGATAAAATCTTCCCCGGGCCGGAGGGGAATCCGGCGCTGCAAGAGCAGCTTGCCGGTATCCACGCCTTCATCCATGAACTGCAGGGTTAAACCGGTCTGATCGGGGTGACCTTCCAGCGCCGGCCATTCGACCACATCCATACCGCGGTAACGCGGCAAAATACCGGCGTGGCAGTTCATGACCCCCAGCCGGCTGACGGTCAACAAGGCCTTGCGGATCATCCCACCCCCGGTAAAGGCGATCACATCCGGCGGCTGGGCTTGGAGCAATGCTAAGGCAGTGGGGTCATTGTGGTCTTTTACACTTAAACAGGGAATGTCTTTGGCACGGCACAGATCCGCCAATGTGCTATTGGGAAGCCCACTGCGAGCAGCCAAGGCAGACAGGCTTTCCTCGCCGGCGGCAGGTGAAACGGCGCTTTGGAGCACCAATTTATCGCGCACTTTTCGCAGCAGGCGGGCGCCATCCCGCTGCCATTCGCCGCGGATGCGGTCGATATCCCAGGGGGTGCGCACGATCACGGCGGCCATCTGCAGGCCCGGCTCTTGAGCGACCAGCCAAACCACCAGCCGGGAAT
>DATMYN010000290.1:0-2221 GCA_035560875.1 Longilinea sp.
ATTTTGGCTGGGGTTCGAGTTGAGGACCATGATGACATGTTGAAAACAAACATTACCTTCAATCCGAAACAATAATCCACGCGCCCGCCATGCTTCGCGAACGCGAATTATTAGGTGCTCCATTTCTTGCATAAACGAACCAGAGAAAATCATCAATGCAAAATAAACCAAATGTGGGTGTAGGAATAATCACTACAAAAGGGAAACAAGTTCTCCTTCTCCGCCGTAAAAATGTGCATGGCGAAGGAAGTTGGTCAACTCCAGGCGGCCATTTGGATTTTGGCGAATCTCCGGAAGAATGCGCGATCAGAGAAGCAAAAGAAGAGACTAATCTGGAAATCAAAGTTTTAAATTTCGTGGCTGTGACAAATGATGTGTTTGAAGTTGAAAATAAACACTACATAACCTTGTGGATGGAATCCGAATACTCATCGGGTGAACCAAGGTTGAATGCACCGTATGAGAGCGATGCGATGGATTGGTTCTGTTGGGATGAATTGCCTCAGCCACTTTTCATACCATTTCAGCATTTGATAAAGGGGCAGTGTTATCCACCACAATCCATAGTAAAGCGATTTAATATCGATGAAAATGATGGGTGATTGACAACCCGAAAAATACCATCCAGCACCATCCACAGCGGGCGGACCGGCATGCTCCGACCCGCCTTGTGATAAAATATCCCTAATCAGACAAAATCCACGTGATTTGTGGAATTAGAAAATGGGAGGCAGTCCATGACCGATACGCCAACTACCGATCTACCGCTCCAGGTGGGAGCGATGACCCCGGAGGAGATCGCCCTGATCTTCACCCACTTGCCGGTGGATGTGACCTTTGTGGATGCGGGCAATGATGTGCGCTTTTATTCGGGCGGCAAACACCGTATCTTCGAGCGCACGCCGGAGATCATCGGACGCAATGTGATGTTCTGCCACCACCCCGACAGTGTGCAGATCGTGTTCAAGATTTTGGAAGACTTCCGAGCGGGGGTGCGCGACACGGCCGAATTTTGGATCCAAACCAAGCCGGGCGAACCCGAGAACCGGGTCATCCACATCCGTTACTTTGCGGTGCGCGACCCGCAGGGCAAGTTCTACGGGACGATGGAAGTGACCCAGGATGTGACCGATATCCAAAAGCTGCAAGGGGAACGCCGCCTGCTGGACGAGGTAAAGTAGAACCCACTCCGTTTTTGCGGTGTTGAGAAGTTGAGCTATCAGGCGCTCTCCAAACTGGAGGGCGCTTTTTTTGTTGGGCTTTTACCCGTTTTTCTATATAATCAAGTGAAATTTAAGCATTCCCGGACTGACCACGAGGGAAAACTTCTGTGTATCTACAGCCCGGTAATTGGGCAATGGGTGCATCTGTGGGTGAAATAACAAGAGGGCAAAATCATGAAAAAAGATGACTTAAAAATCGGGGTAAATTTAGGGGGATGGATCTCGCAGTACAAGCAATTTGACCGCCACCATTTTGACACGTTCATAACCAAAGACGATATCCGCCAAATTGCAGACTGGGGATTTGACCATGTCCGTTTGCCGATCGATTACCCGATCCTTGAGGACGATGCCAACCCCGGCATCTATCAGGAATCCGGTTTTGCCTATCTTGACCGCTGTCTGGACTGGTGCACAGAGAATGGATTGCGGGTGATCTTCGATATCCACAAAGCGCCGGGGTACAGCTTTACGAACAATCTGGAAGCTGAAAAAACCGAGGTCAATACCTTGTTTACCCAACCCTCCATGCAGCAGCGGTTCCTGAACTTATGGGGGGCTATAACCCGCCGGTATTCCGGCCAGGCTGAAGATGCTCTGGCTTTTGAATTACTTAATGAGATCGTGCTGCCAGAAAGCTCACCCTGGAACCTTTTGGCACAACAGATCATCGAACAAATCCGAGGGGTCGACCCGCAGCGTTTGATCATCATGGGAGGCAACAATTTCAACTCGATCGATGAGCTGTGCAATATTCAGGTAGCCCCCGACCCCAATTTGCTGTATACCTTTCACTTCTATGAACCGTTGGTGGTCACGCATCAGAAGGCGTATTGGGTGGTTGAGATGGACCAGTTCAACAAAACTGTGGAATATCCGGGTAGAGTCCCCGAGCTGGCCCCATTTTTGAGAACGCATTACCCCATGCATATACCCCGCTATGAGAGATCCTTTGACCGGACCCTGGACCGGCAATTCCTGGATGAACTGCTGCAGCC
>DATMYN010000291.1:0-2041 GCA_035560875.1 Longilinea sp.
CTTTATCTCCAACCAAGTAGTTTTGTTCTTGCTACTCTTTTTCGTAAGGGGTACCATCGGCCGCAGGCATTTGACCCTTGCCGACCACCCCGGCCAAAATGATCATGGTGGCCAGGTAAGGCGCCATCAACAGGAATTGGGATGGTATGGCGATATTAAGCATTGGCAGGCGGGCAGCCAGCGAATCGGCCAGGCCAAACAACAAACCGGCTCCAAAAGCTCCCACCGGGTTCCAGTTACCAAAGATCATGGCGGCTAAGCCAATGAAACCGCGACCGCCGGTCATGATCTCGTCAAAGCGTCCAACAGAACCAAGCGTAAAGTACGCTCCGGCGAACCCAGCCATCAAACCGCCCAGCAGTACTGCGATGTATCGCGTCCGGATCACATTGATACCCAGGGTATCGGCTGCCTTCGGGTGTTCACCGACTGCACGCATCCGTAAACCCCATTTGGTTTTATAGTAGGCGATTTGCAGGATGATGATCAGGGCAAACATCACGTAAATGAACACATTATTACGGAACAATACCGGACCTAGAACAGGGATATCGCTCAAGATCGGAATGGGTACATTGGGGAAGAATCCCGGGTTGTTCAAATTCTCGTGGGTTTGCATGAATTTTGCGGAGATATAGGAGGTAAAGCCGGCCGCAAAGATATTGATCACCGTACCCGAGACAATTTGATTGATTTTGTATTTGATGGAGAGGACGGCATGCACCAAAGCCATGATGGCGCCGGAAAGCATACCGGCAGCCAAACCGATCCACAAACTCTGGGAGATACTGCCGACCAGCGAACTTACCATGGCTGCCATAAGCATCATACCTTCAATGGCAATGTTGGTTACACCGGCTCTCTCACACAAGATACCGGAGAGGGCGCCCATGGTAATGGGTACGGCTTTCCCTAAAGTGGTGACCAACAGACCGGCTAAATTCAAGGATTTTCCGGCGGCTGCCCATGTCAGGAACCCTAAAATGAGGAAACCAACAACCAGTGCGAGCGCTAGATTGGTATATTTTTTAAATCCACGTGCCAATTGATAGCCGCCAACCAGGGCACTCAACACTGCTAAGATGATGAGGAACTGGGTCGAGTGAACGATCAGGGGAGGCAATTGTTGGGTAACACCGCTAAGGGATAATCCAAAAGAAGTAAGTTGATCACTGGTGGTATCACGTGCTAAAACAAACCAGATGATAAAGGCGATCAGGATGAAGATGGCTCCCATGATCCGTTGACGTGATCGGGAAGCTTCTAGTTTTCGGTGGGTTATAGTTGTTGTAGCCATGCTTAACCTCCCCAACTGCGAACGTTTACAGCGTTCTCTTCAACCGCGGGCTTCTTCATACGGTAGATCGTGCGTATGATCGCCGGGGCAGCGATGAACGCCAGAATGAGCGCTTGAAGGATGGATATGATATCGACCGGGATGTTAGCTTGTGTCTGCATGCGGATGGCGCCGGATCGTAGGATACCGAATAATATTGCCGCCAGAACCACACCGAGAGGATGGTTCTTCCCTAATAAGGCTAAGGCGATGCTGTCAAAACCGTACCCGGATGTGAAGGATTGCATCATATTATGGTTGACGCCCATCACATCGTTCACACCGCCCAAACCGGCTAAGGCACCGGAAAGTGTCATAGCAAGTATCATATATTTGGTTACGTTAATACCGGCATATTTGGCAGCATTCGGGTTGGCGCCAACTGCCCGCAGGTTAAATCCCCAAGTCGTCTTGAATAGCAGCCAGTAAACAACGAAAGCCATGGCAATGGCGAGGAAGAAACCCCAGTGGAAGCGGATCGGGTCGTGGAACAAACGCGGCAAATAAGCCGATTCCTGGATCCACGGGCTGATGGGAACATAAGAATCGGTTCTCTGCATGGGGCCATCCAAGAGCCAGTCGCTCAAGCGGAAGGCGATGTAGTTCATCATGATCGTGTTGATCACTTCATGGCCGCCGGTCTTGGCTTTCAGCCACCCTGGGATAAATCCCCAGATTGCTCCACCCAAAGCTCCTGCAAAAAGG
>DATMYN010000292.1:0-2162 GCA_035560875.1 Longilinea sp.
CCGTAATTATAAGACAACCGTCATGGTATAGAGGATGATAAAGGTGACTAGTACCGGTTTGCTGGCTGTGCTATCATGAAGGCGCTGGTCATTTCCAAACATTTACAAGAAAGGGGTAAGCACCGCATGCCGAAGGACAAATTACTGATCCCAGGTCCGGTGGAAGTTGATTTTGAAGTTTTGGAGGCGATGGGCAGCCAGGTAAAACCGCACTATGGGCCTGACTGGACAAGAGATTATAAGGAAACACTGGAAATGCTGCGAGATGTTTTTGGTACTCGCGGCGACATTTTTTTAATGGCCGGTTCAGGTACTGTATCCATTGATGCCTGTCTGGGTAGTGCCTTTGCAACAGGGGATACTATTTTGGTCGGTGAAAATGGTTTCTTTGGCGAACGTATGATCGCCATTGCCCAGGGATATGGTTTGAACGTAATTCCGGTTACAGCTGAATGGGGCAAACCTTTGGATCCGGCAGATTTTGAGAAGGCTTATAAAGAGCATCCCGACGCACGCGGTGCGGCTGTCGTCCACCTGGAAACATCCACAACGATCCTCAACCCGGTAGACAAAATCGGGCCGGTGATCCGGGCCCATAATGGGCTGTTCTTTGTTGATGCTGTTTCTTCATTGGGCAGTCTGGTGTTTAAAATGGATGAATGGTGCATCGATTTATGCGCTTCGGCTACCCAAAAATGCCTGGGGGCCCCTCCGGGATTGGCGCCAACGGCGGTTGGCAAGCGTGCCTGGGAGGCTATGGATGCCCGTCCGAATAAAGGCCATGGTTGGTACGGTGATCTGACCGTATGGCGTTGGTATGCCCAAAATTGGGGAGATTGGCATCCCACTCCGGTTACCATGCCGACCAACAATGTGTACGCTTTACGAGTTGGTTTGACCCAATTGGCGGAGGAGGGGATTACCACCCGGGTACAACGTTATCGGAAATTGGCGTTGCATCTGCGGGATGGCTTACGCCGCTTGGGTTGGGTGCCTTTCACCAGTGATGAGGAAATGTCTGCTGTCTTGACCGCGGCTTTGTGTCCATCAGGGATTGAAAGTGGTCCGGTGGTTGCTTATATAGCGGAAAAGTTTCACATTAAGATCAGCGCTGGATTGGGGGCATTAAAACCGCGCATGATCCGGGTGGGGACGATGTCGCCCATCACTTCGATCGAGGATATCGATCAACTCTTGGCCGCATTGGCAAGTTACAAACCAAGTTAAACAAAAAAGACCGGAGGATCTTCTCCTCCGGTCTTTTATTATTTTATTGTCATTACTCTCGCTGACCTACCCGGAAATTATCAAATTGGGTCGTATCATCAGCGGTCATGCCTACATTACATACTTCACTGCCGTTGTAGTCGTAAACCTGAAAACGGTTCACATAGTTCCCATTGGCATAGAGGGTGATGTAAAGGCTGCCTGGTAAAAATTCATATTCTGCGCCCAAGGTATTGGTATCAAAGCTGCCGGCAGAAACGGATTGAATGGGATAGATCCAATCGAAGTAATAGCGCCAATTCTGAAAATCGCCATTCTCATCATATACAGCTTGGGCTACTTCATAGTCTTGGGAATCTTGGAACAGAATGAATGCCAATTCTGTGGTTGTACACCCTTGATAGTCAAGTAATATTCCGGCCGCATAATACTGCTCATAGGACCTCCAAGTCATATCCACCTCGAAGTAATTATTTTCAGGGGTGACGAGGCAGTAATCACAGGATGTATCCCAGGGTGAGTTATTCGGCGGGTCAAGTTCTATATACCCATTGGATAAGGAGATATACCTATCGATGTACCAGCCATAGATATTGTTATCATAGGTGTCGGTGAAATATCCCAGGAAATCCAATGTTGGGGTTACGTAGATCGTTGCGGTTGGTTCAGGCGTGGAGGTTGGTATGGTTGTTTCTGTGGCTGTTGGAGTGGGAGGTTTTTGAGTACTCTCCACCGCGATCTGGGCGGCATGGCTGCCAAAAATCGAGCAGCCGGTGAGCACCAGGACGGCAAAAAGGGAAAAGAAACGGCCGCTTTTCTTACGGACAAAGAAGGCAGCGGCAACGACACAAACACAGATGGAAATTAAAGCAATTGAGATTGTCATGATGGATGAACCCCCGAAATGTAGGATGGAGTATTTGATACTATTATAG
>DATMYN010000293.1:0-7247 GCA_035560875.1 Longilinea sp.
TTATTATCGTGTTAAAGGTGGCTCCACGCGGAGAGGTGTATAAATGACCGTACAGGTAATCGAAAATAAAGGAAAACCAGAGTGGGCTGTATTGCCTTATTCAGCTTATTTGGAATTGGTTGAACAGGCTGAGATGTTACAGGACTTGCGCGATTATGATTCCGCCAAAGCAGCCCTAGCGAGCGGCGAAGAGGAGTTGATCCCCAGCGAGGTCGTTTATGCCCTGCTGGATGGCGCCAACCCCATCAAAGTATGGCGTGAATACCGGAAGATCTCTCAGCAGGATCTGGCGAGATTTAGCGGGATCAGTATCCCGTATTTATCCCAATTGGAATCCGGTAAACGCAAAGGTTCGATTGAGGTATTCTCAGCCATCGCCAAAGCGCTTAGCCTTTCCATCGACGACCTTGTGGTAACCGAATAACTCTTCAACAATTCAGGATAGAATTCCATTTTACTGAGGTCTCCCCTATGTTCAACATGAATTTCGGCCAATCCTTTCCACCCCCTCCTCAAGGTGAAGACCCGGCTGCTTATTTGCGCTTCATGGTTACCCAGTGGCTGCATGCTGCGCTCAGGCCGGTTGCCGCCCCTGCCGCGTATGTCCTACTTATGGTCGGGCGGAACGACCAGGGCATGATCGCCTGGCTGCAAGAGAAACCCTCCCGCAACGGCTTGGACTCTCTGGTAAGTTCCGATTGCCAGGTTTTGATCGTGACCGAAGCCGGCCTGCGCAGCAAGAACAGCCTTTCGGATACAGTGCTGGAGGTAAAGGTGCAAGGGAATAACAACGACCACGGGCAGGTGCTGGCGGAATTATTCGGCCTTAATCCGCATGCCGTCCCCGGTGTGATCGTTTTCAAAGAATTAAGCTCCACCGAATTTATCAGCGCCGCTTTGTCCGGGATGGGGGCTGATGAAACGGGGAAGTGCCTGCACAGCCTGCTGGATATTGTTGGCAAGGCAGCCCGGCGCAAGAAAGACCCGGTTGAGGCGGTGGATCGGGAACGTAACAAGCGCGAGTTTACGGTTAACGGTATGTCAGCCATCAGCCCGATCAAACGCATTTTCGGGGATACGACCGGCAACCTGATGGATGTGTTCGCCACCAAGATCACCGATACGATAGACAGTAATCTGCCCCAATAGAATTTATTCTTTTTTCTTTTATCGGATACAATAAATCAGTTCTAAAAAACCCTGTTAGGGAGGAAATCCCATGTCACCCTTTGTTGCCGGACTCGCATCCATTATCCCCGGGTTAGGTTTATTCCTATTAAAGAAGCGCTGGGGCGGGTTACTTGCCTTTGGGCTGGTAGCCGCAGCCGCCATCGGTTTTTATTTTGCACAGACCAGGTTTGCGGCTCAATTGTTCTTTGATGCCTTTTTCTTTATTTGGCTCGTGCAAGCGATCATAGCGATTAGTTTTGCCAGGAACCAACAGAGACTGGCTAAAGGGGAAATGCAAGCGCCGCGCCAGGTATCTTCTTCCATCCCCGTTCCATCCAATCTATCGCGCAAAGAAAAGCAAGCCTATAAAGTACGCGAGACCGTCAAGCAGCAGTTGACTCCGGATGAACGGCTTTATATCGTCCTTTCGGTCATAGAACAGCCGCCTGCTTCAGCCCACATTATCGGCAGCCCCGTCCTGCAAACCCACCAATATACGATCGGGCTCACCGATAACAATCTGGTCCGTCTCGAATACGATATGTGGGGCAAATTAGAAGGGGTCAGCCGCATCCCCATTAGCAGTATTCAAACCTTAAAGCTAACCGGCTTGAGCGCCATGCGTTTCCTGGAGATCACCATAGACGGCAAGAAAAAGGTCTGGCAGTTGGCGCCGTATAACAAAGAAGAGGTGGATACCTTCATCTCGCGCATACAGATGCAAAAACCGTCGGTCGATCAATAAAACAAGATTATGCCGATACTGGTTTCTTTCTTCATATAAGTAGAGAGAGGGTTTGACAGCCCTTTCAGGGCATGATAGAATCACGCCTACCCTGCCCCCATCGTCTAGTGGCCTAGGACGCAGCCCTCTCAAGGCTAAAACGAGGATTCGAATTCCTCTGGGGGCACTTCAAATCCCTAATAAATAGGGATTTTGTTTTTAACAGCCCTCGCATACCATCGAGGTACAGGGGCTAAAACGAGGATTCGAATTCCTCTGCCGTATTAATGTCATTGCGAGGAGCGTACTTTGCGACGAAGCAATCTCACAAGCGGTTAATTACAGTCAACCGAGATTGCTTCGGGTTGGTACAAACAACCAACCCTCGCAATGACATAATTACCTAGTGCCCTTGCGAGGAGCGTTCGGTGCAACGAAGCAATCTCCCCATACTGAAAAATCACCAAATAGATGTCTTCGGGTTTGGCGGCTAAATGACGAATGACACAGCCTGAGATCTTGCCTACCTCCTGCAGCACCATTCACACAGCAATATAATTCAAACCAACCTAATAACATCATACAGAAAATGAAAGGTAACGAATTTCAACAAATACGATACACTAATAGCAACGCATCGATTGACTTTTACCGAATCAACCCAACAATCCATTAATCGTTTTCAAGTAAAACGATTTTGAGGAGATACAGCAATGAATAAATCCATGTCTCGTCGGGAAGCCTTACGCTGGTTGACTTTGACTGCAGCCGCCTCGCTGGTAGCCTGCCAACCCACCAACCAGGCACAAAACCAGCCACAGTCCAACGCCCAACCGGCTGAGCCGGTCGATAACCAACCGGTGAATACACCTCAAACCAACACCCCCTCTGCCGACCAGGCTTACCTGTCGGTCGTGCATGGTCAAGACCCGGCCGCCATCACCGAGGCAGCCGTGCGAGCGTTGGGCGGGATGGAACGCTTCGTTCAGAACGGGTTTAATGTGATCATCAAACCCAATATCTGCACTGATTATTATTCCTATGAATACGGCGCCACCACCAACCCTATCGTGGTGGCTACCTTGGTTAGCCTGGCTTTGGGTGCCGGCGCCGGACGGGTGCGCGTGATGGATTACCCGTTTGGCGGGAGTGCCGAAAGTGCCTACGTGGTCAGCGGCATTGCCGACGCAGTGCAGGCTGCCGGCGGTGAAATGGAAGTGATGAACCCTGCCAAATTCCGCTCAACCCAGATCCCGGATGGGGTTTCAATCTCGAATTGGGATATCTACCAGGATGTGTTGGACTGCGACCTGTTCATTAACGTCCCCATCGCCAAACAGCATGGACTGGCAACCATGACAGCCGGCTGCAAGAACATGCTCGGGGTCATCGAAAACCGCTCGGCCATCCATGCCCAAATGGGAGAACGTATTCCGGACCTGGTCAGCCTCCTCCGGCCCGAACTGACCGTGGTGGATGCCATCCGCACCTTGATGCAGAACGGTCCCACCGGCGGCAGTCTGGACGATGTGCAGATCAACAATACCGTCATCGCCAGCCATGATGTGGTGACGTGCGACGCGTACGCCACCCGTTTCCTGGGGCTCACGCCAGCCGATATCCCATATATCGTCCATGCCGCCGAACGCGGCTTGGGGGTAATGGACTTGAATAGCGTGAGGATCGATGAAACCAGCCTCTAAAAGCAGCCGCGGGCAGGCAAAGACCATCCGGCGTATCAGGCGTGCGGTTCAGGTCATCGCCCTGCTGCTCTTTTTCGGGTTATTCATCTTCGTCACCTACCGTACACCCATTCCCGGTGTGTCGGATATCTTTTACCGGTTCGATCCCCTGACGGCCATCACCGCCATGCTGGCCGGGCGAGTATTCCTGACCGGGCTGGCCTTATCGGCTATCACCGTTATCGTGACGTTGTTGTTCGGACGGGTATGGTGCGGGTGGATCTGCCCCATGGGTACCACCCTGGATATCTTTAAACCCGGTAAACACCGCCAAAAAGGGTCGTCCAATCCTCCCCCTGAAAAATGGCGGATGATCAAATATCTTCTTTTGATCTTTATCCTCGTGTCAGCCTTGTTCGGCAATCAGAGCCTGCTCTTCCTCGACCCGGTGACCATGATGACCCGAACCACGGCGAACGCCGTCTGGCCGGCTTTGAGCCACGGGGTATATGCCGCCGAAGGCTTTTTATACAATTTTGATTTCTTATGGGATGGTCTTGATGTCATCCATCAGGCCGTCATCTACCCGATCTTTAGGGATGTCCGTCCCGTTTTTCCTTTAGCGGTTCCCTTATTCCTGCTCTTCGCCGGTATCATCGCCCTCAACTGGTGGGCGGAGCGTTTCTGGTGCCGCTACCTGTGTCCGCTGGGCGGCTTGCTTGGGCTGCTGTCCCGTTTATCCCCCTTCCATCGCGAAGTAAAGGAAACCTGTACCGCCTGTTCAGCCTGCGTCCAGCGCTGCCCAACCGGTACCATCGACCCCGAGCGGGATTTTGCCAGTGACCCGGCGGAATGCACGGTTTGTTACAACTGTATCGAAACCTGCCCGAACGGCAGCGCCGAATTCAAGTGGCAGCTTCCCAAAAAGAAACATGGGGAAAATCTGGTGTATGACCCCTCCCGCCGGGAGGTGTTGAGTACGATCGGTCTGTCGGCTGCCGCGGCGGCTTTGGCTCAAGTAGAACCAATCACAAAACGTTCTCCAGCCGATCTCATCCGCCCACCCGGCGCTGACCAGGTCGATTTCGAGGCGCTGTGCATCCGCTGCAACGAATGTGTGCGCGTCTGCCCAACCCAAGGCCTGCAGGCCAGCTTCATGGAAGGCGGTTGGCAGAACCTGTTTACCCCGCGGCTGACCCCCCGGATCGGATACTGCGAGTTCAACTGCGCCGCCTGCGGGCAAGCCTGCCCGACTGGGGCTATCCCCTTGTTGAGTTTGGAAGAAAAACAGCACACCCCCATCGGTCTGGCGCGCGTGGACCGCAACCGCTGCCTGCCCTGGGCATATAATATTGACTGCATCGTGTGTGAGGAATCCTGCCCATTGGCGGATAAAGCCATCCGATTGGAAATTCTGGATGTGGTCAACGGTCGTGGCGATACGGTCACGATCAAGCGCCCGTATGTGGTGAAGGAGCTTTGCATTGGGTGCGGGTCCTGTGAATACCAATGTCCCATGGGCGGTGAGGCCGCCATCTGCATCTTCGCCTACACGGAAGCCGGTGGTTATGCCGGGAATGACCCTACCTTTGTGGATTCGGATAACCAGAATTAGATATTGCAGAGTCAATGGGAAATTCAAACAAAAAAGGTGCACACGACTGTGCACCTTTTGATATCCTAGTCTGGGTTCAATGCCGTTTTGCCGGTTCTTTCATGCGGGTAATGATGAACCCACTCAGTAAAAGCAATCCCACACCCAACATCAGCGAATTTGTGAAGGAGCCATCCGGGGAGCGGAGAGCTTCCATTAGGTAGACAAATACCACGGAGACCTGCCCGAACAATTGAATGATGCCGTTGGAAGTCCCTTCGGGGGTGGGATAGGCGATCTCAGCGGCATACTGCATACCAACGGGTCCGGCTCCGGTGAGGAAAAAGCCCAGGAAGAACGCGGATACATACAGCAGCCAGCCTGCGGTGGTAAAGGTCAACCCGATCAGACCCGGGATGGCGGCTAAAAAGCCGATCATCAGATATCGCTTTCGATTCTGCTGCTTATCCGAAAGGGCGGGCAAGACCAGCGCCCCCAGCACACCGCCCACCAGCATCAAGGCTCCCAGGTCACCGGCAATGGCTGAAAAACCGCGCGGGCGTACGATCGTCTCCACCCAGGTGGTGATCCCATTAAATAATCCCATGCCGATAAAGTAAATACTCAGGTAAAGCCAGAGATTCTTTTCTTTGAGGGCATGCTTCAACCCATCCAGCATCAAAGCCCGGTCGCCTTCACCGGGGATCCCGGGCGGTGTGGGAGGGGTTTCGCGGGCCAGGATAAGGAACAGTAAAGCTGAAAAAGCAGCCACGCCGCCGTAGATTAATTGCACGGTGGGGATGGGTAATGAGGCTGCCAGGAGGGGGGTAACGGCCATGCCCACGGCGATACCCGCCAGGCTGGATAAGGTCACCAATCCAACCGCGGTGGCGCGTTCTTTGATGCCAAACCACAAAGCGGGCATTTTCGTCCAGGCGTTCATCAAGAACGGCTGGGCAACCGCCAGGCCGATGGTACTCAGCAGTACCAGTGTGTAATCACTCCCGGCCAGACCGCGCAAGATGGCGAAAATGGCCATCAGGATTACCCCAATGCTGACCGTGGGGCGGAACCCGTAAGTATCGATAGCCCAAGAAACAGGGATGGAGAGGGGAATGAAGGTGATCATGAAGGACATTGCCAAAAAACCGATCTGTTGATCGGTTACGCCGTAAAAAGCGGCTGCCTGTCCGTTGATGGGAGCATAACTGATCCACAGGATCTGGATAGCCAGGTTGACGAACATGAATACCGCAAGAACCACCCAGCGGTAGCCGTACAGTCGAAAATCCTTATCCATACTTTAACCTCGAGACCGAGAATTTCGTTCTGGTAAAAAGAAAGAACCGGCCATAGTTGGCGGTCCACCATTAAAGTAAACACCCATACTACGGGAAGGGTACGCAAAGCCATCCAATTGATTGGCATGGGTTTTTCTTGTGTTTACTTTTTGTCTTAATCCCAACCCTAAAATAATCGCTTAGCCTTTCTTCCCCTTCTTCAAGACCCTAAAGGTCTTAAAGACCTTTAGGGTCTTCATAACCATCGCCCCTGACAATGGTCTTGTCGGCTGATTATCTCCATAATAAATGCTTTTACCCCCCAAACAACCAATGACAATACAAAACAAAAAAGCGGGCGCTTCCCTCTATGCGCCCGCCTGTCCCTACATGCACTAGGGGAAATGATACGTTGATTATCCCTGGCGAACCTTGGGATCTTTCATTCGGGTGATGACAAAGATGCTCAATATCATCAAGCCAACCCCCAGCAGCAGAGCCGGGGTGAACGACCCATCCGGGGCTTTGATGGCTTCCATAATATATACAAACACCACCGATGCCTGCCCAAAGAGCTGGATCAGGCCGTTGGAAGTACCTTCCGGGGTGGGATAGGTGATCTCGGCACAGTATTGCATGCCGATGGGGCTGGAACTGGTGAGGAAGAAGCCAAAAGCGAAAGCACTCACATACAGCAGCCACAACGAGGTGGCATAGGTGATGCCGATCAACCCCGGCAGCGCCAGAATAAAGCCGATGAGCAGGAATTTTTGGCGTTTGCCTTGCTTATCCGACAT
>DATMYN010000294.1:0-5708 GCA_035560875.1 Longilinea sp.
ATCCTGGTATATCTTATAATGGGTATCCTACGGGTGTGGCTCATGGTCAACCGAATTCCGCTGATGTTTCAAGAACTCTTGGCGTAACGGCTGATATTGCAGCACAATGGAGAGATGGCCCCCCGCCGAATCCTCCGACAAATTTAACCGTGACTAATCCGGGCTCAACAGTTGCGGATTTATCTTGGTCAGCGCCTGAAAATAGTTACGTGATTGAATATATCGTCGAGAGAAGAACCGAAGGTGGTTCTTGGTTCCATGTTGGCTCCACAGGTGCGCGTAATCTAGGCTTTCGTACAGGTACTATAACTTGTGGACACACATATTATTTTCGCGTGTATGCACGTAATGGTGATGGGACTTCTATTGCTTCAACAGAAGCAAGTGTTGTTGCTTGCCTAACCGCGCCCACCAATCTATCAGCGATTGCTAGCACTAATTCCTTATCTGTTGATTTATCATGGACAGATAATACAAATTATGAAACTGGGTATCGGATCATTCGTCGATATCCAGTTAATTTAACCTCTGTTCACCTTGGGCCAGTAAGTGCCAATGTAACGAATTATACAGATAACAATGGTCTTCTTTGTGCGTCTACATATGAGTATATAGTTTATGCCTTCAATTCCTATTCCCAATCAAATAATAGCAATACCTCTACTGTCACGACATTGATTTGTCCATCTCTTGCACCTACAAGTTTTTCTGGAATTGGATCCGCACAAAGACGCATTGATCTTACTTGGATTGATCCCTCAGACGCATCGAGTAATCAAGAAGCGGGCTTTACACTTGAAAGGCAAACCGGTGGAGGTTCGTATGTTTCTGTTGCAACTCTGCCCGGGGAATCCGAGAGTTATGGCGATACCGGGCTTATTTGTGGCACAAGTTACACCTACCGTATCCAAACCTACAACGCCGGGGGTACATCTGGGTGGGTGACCACAACCGCCTCCACCCAGCCATGCGGACCGGCAGCACCTCCCACAGATATTTCCGCGCAACCTCTTTCGCAGCATAATATCCAAGTAACCTGGACTGATGCGGATGATGAGACCTCGTATTCCATTGAACGTTCTACTGATGGTGTTACCTGGACTGTGGTAGGTACTATCAGCTCTAATGAGACCTCATTCATCGACAGCCAATTAGAGGCCAACACCCAATATTTCTACCGCGTCCGCTCGGTCAACAGCTACAGCGTGGAGCCTTACACCTATACCGAACCGGCCAGCGCCACCACCTATACCCTCGGATTGTACGTTCCCATCATCCAAAACCCATGAGGTGAGTTAAGCCCGGGCGGTTTTGGCGTATAATACCCATACCTTAATCTAACCCTTGGGAGGACTCCTTATGTCTGGTCCCCGTGAAGTTCGCGCCCCGCGTGGAACGCAGCTCACCTGCAAGTCCTGGCAAACGGAAGCCGTTTACCGCATGATCCAGAACAACCTGGACCCGGATGTGGCCGAACGGCCGCAAGACCTGGTGGTCTACGGCGGGCGCGGGCAGGCTGCCCGCAGTTGGGAGGCATTCGATGCCATCCTGGCTACCCTCAAAGATCTCGAAAACGATGAAACCTTATTGGTCCAGTCCGGCAAGCCGGTGGCGGTTTTTAAGAGCCATGCGGATGCGCCGAGGGTGTTGATCGCCAACTCCAACTTAGTCCCCCATTGGGCAACCCAAGAAAAATTTGACGAACTGGCTGTCAAAGGCCTGATCATGTACGGCCAAATGACCGCCGGTTCGTGGATCTATATCGGTACGCAGGGCATCTTGCAAGGCACCTATGAGACTTTGGCGGCATTAGCCATGCAGCACGGCTGGCCATCGCTGCGCGGAAAATTTGTCCTCACCGCCGGTCTGGGCGGTATGGGCGGGGCTCAGCCTTTGGCTATCACCATGAACGAAGGCGTGGGGCTGTGCATTGAGATCGACCCTGCCCACGCCAAACGGCGCCAGGAGATCGGGTATGTGGATCTGGTGGTCGATACCCTCGAAGAGGCCATGACCCTGGTGGAAGAAGCCAAGGCGGCCGGGAAACCGTTATCGATCGCTTTGGTGGCCAATGCCGCCCAGATCTACCCCGAATTGGTCCTGCGTGGTGTCATCCCGGATGTGGTTACCGACCAGACCCCGGCCCACGACATTATGATGTATGTACCGGCCGGCCTGGATGTGGCTCAGGCGGATGATCTGCGTAAAACGAATCCGGATGAATACCGGCGCTTATCGAATGACAGTATGGCCAAACACGTTCAGGCTATGCTGGAAATGCAGCGCCGCGGGGCCGAGGTGTTCGACTACGGCAACAACCTGCGCCAGCGGGCTTTCGACTGGGGCGTAAAGGATGCTTTCAACTTCCCCGGCTTTGTACCGGCGTATATCCGTCCCTTGTTCTGTGAGGGCAAAGGACCTTTCCGCTGGGTGGCGCTTTCCGGCGACCCGGAGGATATCTACCGCACGGATGAAGCCGTGATGGAACTCTTCCCTGATGATGATCATTTACAGCGCTGGATTAAGATGGCGCGTGAAAAAGTACCCTTCCAAGGGCTGCCAAGCCGCATTTGCTGGCTTGGGTACGGAGAGCGGGCCAAAGCCGGTCTGAAATTCAATGAAATGGTTGCAAAGGGCATCGTCAAAGCCCCGATTGTGATCGGCCGCGACCATCTGGATGCCGGTTCGGTGGCATCCCCCAACCGCGAGACCGAATCCATGCTGGATGGTACCGATGCGGTCAGTGATTGGCCGATTTTGAATGCCCTGATAAACTCCGTCAACGGAGCTACCTGGGTATCTTTCCACCACGGCGGTGGGGTTGGGATCGGCTACAGCCAGCATGCCGGAATGGTGATCGTGGCGGATGGCACCCCCGACGCTGCCCTGCGCCTGCAGCGAGTTTTGACCAGCGACCCGGGTATGGGTGTGGTACGCCACGCCGATGCCGGCTACCCTGAGGCGATCAAAGCCGCCCGGGAACGCGGAGTACGCATCCCTATGCTGGAGAATAAATAACCGTATGCGTACGAAACGTTGGATAGGTTTTCTGGTCATGCTGGGGATCGGCATCGCAGCCGGTCTCGTCTATGGCTGGGTCATTAACCCGCCCCAGCCTAAGAATGCCAGCCTATCCAGCTTGCGCCCGGATTACCAGGCGGATTACGTCTTGATGGTCGCCGAGACCTACCAAACCGATCAAGATATGGCTTCAGCCCTTACCCGCCTGGATGTTCTGGAAGGCGACTCTACGGTCAACCTGGTGCGCGAAGCCATCCTATCCGCCCAGCAGTACGGCTTTGCCTATGAAGATATCCAGATAATGGCGAATTTGCTCAATGCCATGCAGTCACCGCTCAGTTCGGGGACCACGCCATGAGAGACCGACCTATGCAGTGGCCGCTGCTCACCGGGTTGGTGTTTGGCATCCTTATCGGGCTGCTCATCTCTTGGGTGTTGGTCCCGCCGCGCTATTATGACACAAATCCATCCATGCTTAGTAATTCAGCGCAAGCCCAGTACCGCCAATTGGTAGCTTTAGCTTACCAGGCAGGCGGCAATCTGGGGCGCGCCTCAGCCCGTTTGGAGCTACTGGCTGACCCGAACATCATCTCCGTCCTCGCCGATCAGGCTGTACAGGCCCAAAGCCAAGATGGTAATTCGCAAGAGGCGGCGGCTCTTTCAGCTTTGGCTTCCGGGTTATACCAGCAAGCCATGCAGATCGGGGAAACCCCCACCCAGCAATCCGGTCAAACGGTAACTCCCCAAGTAGCCGTAGATACCAACAGCACCCGCCAAGCGCTGACGCCTTTGGCAACCTTTACGCCGCGCCCGCAAGCAACCCTTGCCCCTACCCAGGGTTCACCGTTCGCTTTACGCCAGCAAGAGCAGGTGTGTGACCCGGATCTGATCCCCGGTTTACTGCAGGTTGAAATTCAAGATGCCTCCGGACGCTCTGTGCCAGGGATTCATCTCACTATCACCTGGCCGGGCGGGCAAGACAGCTTTACCACCGGGTTGTTCCCCGAGATCGATGACGGCTATGCCGATTTCACCATGACTCCGGGTACGGTTTACAGCCTGCGGGCTGGGGATGCCGGTGAAGTGATCGAGGGATTATTCATCCCGGAGTGCACCAACGCAGACGGCAGCGCTTATTACGGCGGAATGAGAGTTGTTTTGGGACAATAATTCGTCTATGATGGATAAATATTGGTAACGCTTCATTTTCTTTAAATCCGAAATCATAAATCTGAAATCAAATATTTCTTCCCATGTCAACACTTACTGTAAAGAACACTTTCTCAGCCTTACAATACCCAAATTACCGGTTGTGGTTTGGCGGACAGTTAGTGTCTTTGGTCGGCTCGTGGATGCAATCCACGGCACAGGGATATTTGGTTTATGAACTGACCGGGTCGGAAGCCTACTTGGGGATAGTGACCTTTGCCAGCGGTCTGCCTACGATTATTTTTTCCTTATATGGGGGTGTGATTGCCGACCGGCTGCCGCGCCGGCTGTTGTTGATCATTACCCAAGGCTCGATGATGGTTCTGGCCTTGATGTTGGCTGCCCTGAACTTTTTGCATGTGATCCAGCCCTGGCATATTGTAGTGATGGCATTTTTACTGGGAATCGCCAATGCCTTCGATGCCCCTGCCCGGCTCACACTTCCGTCTGTACTGGTGGATAAGAAAGACCTCACCAATGCCATTGCCCTCAATTCGGGTATGTTCAACCTGGCACTGATCGTAGGCCCTTCGGTGGCGGGTATCACCTATGCGGCGCTCGGTCCGGCCTGGTGTTTCACGATCAATGGGTTATCCTTTGTGGCTGTGATTGTAGCGCTCCTGTTGATGAAGTTGGCCCCTCAAATTGCGCCTGTCCATCGCGGGAATGCCTTGAGTGATATTGGCGAAGGGCTGCGTTTTTCCTTCTCGCACCCGATCATCCCCATGCTGTTGATCAATATTGCGGCGGTATCCATTTTTGGATTTGGCATGGTCACGTTGCTGCCGGCCTGGTCTGATACGGTTTTGCACGGGGATGTTAAGACCTATGGAGCGTTGCTTTCGGCGCGCGGGATCGGATCCTTGATCGGATCGCTGACTGTGGCGGCATTGGGTGGTCATAATGTGCGCGGCAAGCTTATCACCATCGGCGGTTTTGTAATGCCGATCGCATTGGCTTTGTTTGCCTTCACCCGCAATATTAATATTTCGCTGTTGTTGATCATGGCCTTGGGTTGGGCATTGATCGCCATTGTCAATTCCATCAACGCCACCATCCAAACGGCCGCGCCTGATGCGATCCGCGGGCGGGTGATGAGCATTTATTCACTGGTGTTCATGGGCAGCACGCCTATCGGTGGGTTAATGGCGGGCGCCTTCGCCGAATGGATCGGGGCTCCCTTGACTGCCATTATCAGCGCCGGGATCCTCTTTTCCGTCAGCCTGTTTTATTTCTTCTTCCGTCCGGTCATTTGGCGGTTGGAATAGTCATTCGTAGGGTGCGTTCGCCTGGGAACGCACCATCTTTGTTTATAACCATTTACCCGGAGGCTGAGCTTGTCGAAGCCACCGGCAGAAATTAGGCTTGCAGTTTTGGAATTGTTGGATCGAATGGCGGGATTTTCTTTTGAAATGGAATGCCAACCGCCCCCTCTGGCTTTCAGCCATCTCCCCCAAATCCGCACAATGAATTGTAAT